>JAZOBY010000067.1:0-2841 GCA_045596215.1 Faecousia sp. | reverse complement strand
ATTTGCTGCATCTACCTTGAAAGTAACTGTAAAGAACTGTGCAGGGAAAGCATTGCCTTCTGCGTTGCCAACCACGGTAATGTCGCTGTGATTGGTGGCATCGAAGTAGACTACACGCAGCTTGCCGTCCTCATCCAGATGGTAGCTGACCTCGCCACCGGTCAGACGGCTGCCGGCAGTCACACCGGTAACACTCAGTCCTTCAGGAACATTCAGAATAAAATCAATGAGCTTATAACCTGCGGTATTGTCCCACTGGTCGAGGGTGATAACAGCATTGAAGGTCTTACCTACATCGTCGGTGATCTGCGCAGGCAGACCCAGAGTTGCAGCCATTTCGTCGGTTTCGGGGGTTGCTGTCTCGAAAGTCACGTCGGAGTAATCAAATAGGGCCTTTTTGTTATTGATAAAACGGTCATAGGCAACCAGAGCATAGCAGGCCTGGTCAGTGGCCATATCGTTCGTTGTAGTTCCCTGGTGTGCGAACATGGCTTCATCTGCAACATAATAGGTCAGCAGGTTATCCACCGCGGAGTGTCCGTTCTTGATGTAGCGGGCGTCAGTATCCGGGTTGATGCCCCAGGTGGTCAAAGCCACAATAACCTGAGCGCAGCTCTCGGCGGTTTCTCCGTCAGAACCGTAAAGGAAGCCGCCGGTGGTCTGTTGTACTTGAGACAACCAGGCAATGGCTTCTTCACATGCTTCTACTACCTCAGCCTGATTCCGGTAAGGATACAGTGCCTGCAGGGTCATGGCCGTAACGTCAACATTGGATTCCAATGTTGCTGTAGGCATCATGGACCAACCACCGTCGTTGTGCTGTGCAGATAGGAGATACTCTACACACTGCTGACGGATGGTGGTATTGGTGGTAGCATAGTTGTTGGAGTCCAAAGCAAGTAACGCAAAGATTACACCGTTTATGCCTTGGTATTTAATCCAATCGAAATCTTCATAAGGAGCAATCAAATCCCAGTTACCAACAGAAGTTGCATTCTTACCGATTGCAGAAAGCGCAAGGATCAAACGGGAGTTTTCGGCAGACTTCTGCTTATGCAGAGCGCCGTTCATGTTTACAGAAGAGGCTTCCGTATTGACTGTTTCAACAATACGGTTGTAATAATCGGTGAAGTAGGAATTGTCCTTGGTGTAATAGTTGCCACGGGCCAGGCTGAATACAGTCCATTCACCTGCGGTGGTACCGAAGGTAGGTACCATGATGGTGGAAGCCATCTGAGCCATAGTGGCATTTAGCACAGCGGAAACATCCTGCGCCTCACGGGATTCTTCAGGCTCATCTTCTGCAAGGAAGGTTTCCTCGATATATGCTGCTAGTGCTGCCTCCTGGGTTGCGATATCCTCTGCGGAAGCGAGGGGATCTGTAGCGACTGCCAGCGCATTTTCGTACACATTATCCGTATCCAGATTACCGTAATAATCGTTGACAGTTGCCAAGATAAAAATCAGATCCGTCTTATCTTCCTGGGTAATCAGATTGCCACCCATCATATCTGCCATGGCATTACCTGGAATACCACAGTCGGCACCGTAACCTGCAGCAGAAAAGTGCCAACGGATGACATCACCAAGAACCATTTCTTCACCGGTGTTGTAGTCCTCCAATTTTACACCGGGGCCGGTTACATCAATACCGTAGGAGGCAAACCAATAGTCAATAGTGTGAACCCATCCGGCGTACATGCCGTAATCGAATTCCGAAAGATAACCATCGCCGTCGCCGGAATCGCCGAGTCCCCACATTGCAGGATCGATATAATTGGGATATTCTGGCGCTACGGTATCATCAAATTCAAAGCCACTGACATAGGATGCATCGCCTTTGTAGCCGATGTTCTTGCTTTCGAGCAGCGCCATCGTGATCGCTGCCGTGGTCAAACCTTCCTCTTTGGCATAGAGCGACGGCTCTACCAAAAAGCCCCGACCAATGGTATAAGCTTCGATGGTAATAGCACCATATTGCGCCCGTAATTCTTCCAACGTTAATAGATTCGTGCCCGTCGCAAAAACAGTTGCAGGCAGCAGACCCAGCACCATTACAAAGGCGAGGATCAAACTCAAAATTTTTTTGGTTGTTCGCATAATAGAATCGTCCTTTCTTATGCTTGATGTTACTTTTCCTTGGGGTGTTTCAATCCGGCAGACTCCAATGCTCTGGGCCATGGTCCGAGATATGCCTTGATCTGGGCGCAAGAGGCACTGTCGAAGTCTTTCTTTGTAGGGAGCCTTCCAAGCTCCGCAAACTTTTGTCGCAGAAGGTCCTCCGCCCAGGCCTTCTTTTCTTCCGGTGTCACTTGCATCCCTCCCTTACTGTTTTGTGGTTTTCCCGCAAACAAAAAAGTGCAACCCATTTATCCTCAAGTACGGATAAATTAGGCTGCACTCTCCTGTCAAAGCGTGATAAACCCAATTGGTACAGCAGGCTCTCTGACTTAAGCAATAGAGCTAACACAGCAATGGACGGTTGTTCCGGATTCTGACCGGATCACCTCACCATACCAATAAGCAATATTCAGTTGGTTTGCGGGCTGTGACCGTCCAGGCAATCCATGCAGAGGGGGAATCCGCACATGGACGGCCACAGCAAAAAAGCTGCAGCAACCCTACAAAGGGCCGCTGCAGCCGTTTTCCCGCAACAAAAAACCACAGGTTCCGTACTTGCAGACCCTTGTGTTTTTACCTCATTTGAGCAGTTCTCCTGACTAACGCATCATAAGCTCCCACACAGCCTTCTCAGGACTGACCCAATGACCGACTTTCGTCTTGTGTGGGTGCCTCCACGCATACAGTGGCGGTACCGTCCGGGATTCTCACCCGGTTATC
>JAZOBY010000066.1:0-4403 GCA_045596215.1 Faecousia sp. | reverse complement strand
TTTGATGCGCCCGGTTTCAATCGAATCAACTTATTTCTTCTCTAACATGGCGGTAAAGTCATCCAGCACCTCGGAGATCTTGATATTCTGAGGACACATCTTCTCACAGGCACGGCAGCGCAGGCAGGCGTCGGGGCGTTTGTCCTTGTGCATGGCGCTCACCAGCATGGGTGCCAAAAAGCCGCCCTCAGAGAATACATGCTCGTTGTACATACCGATCAGATTGGGAATATCCAGCCCCATGGGGCAAACAGTGGTGCAATAGCGACAGGAGGTACAGGGCACGCCGCCGCTCATCTCGGCTGCGATCTCACCGATTACCTTCATCTCTTCCTCGTTCAAGGGGCAATCGGTGGAGAAAGTACGGATGTTGTCCATGATCTGCTCCTCATTGGACATGCCGGACAGAACCATGGTTACACCGGGGATGGACTGCAAATAGCGGAATCCCCAGGCAGGAATACCCTCATCAGGACGCAAGGCCTTCAACTTTGCAGTATTTGCCTCAGAAAGGGTTGCCAGCTTGCCGCCGCGCAGAGGCTCCATGACCCAGATAGGAATGTTTCGCTCATTGAGCAAAGCAACCTTGTCACAAGCCAGCTGCAGCTTCCAATCGATATAATTAAGCTGGATCTGGCAGAACTCCATGTGCTCGCCCCACTTGTCCAAAAAGGCCTTCAGGGTCTCTGCCGAGCCGTGGACCGACAGGCCAAGGTGGCGGATACGGCCATTCTCCTTCTGCTCCAACAGGTAGGGCATGACTGGATCATTGTCATCCAGATAGCCGGCCAGATTATTCTCATTCAGGTTGTGAATCAGGTAAAAATCAAAAAATTCCACCTGACATTTTTCCAGCTGTTTTTCAAAGATATCAGACGGCTTTTCCCGGTTTTGCGGGTTCATACCGGGGAATTTGGTAGCCAGATAGAAACTGTCCCGGGGATACTGCTTCAAAATCTTGCCCATGACAACTTCAGACATGTATTCGTGGTACATCCATGCCGTGTCAAAATAGTTGATTCCCTGCTCCATGGCCAGAGCCACCATCTTTGCGGTGGCTTCCTCGTTGATCTGCCCGTCCTTGCCGTCGATAACAGGCAGGCGCATGGTGCCAAGCCCCAAAGTGGACAGCTTCAAGCCTTTAAAATCCTTATAGATCATAGTGTTCTCCTTTACAGCAGTTTCAGAAGTCGGATGTAAAATTTTACCGTTGTCAGCAAGGTCTCAACAGGAATACGCTCGTCATTGCCGTGAATCATAGCACGTTCTTCCTTGGAAAGGTGCATGGCAGAAAAACGATACACCCGATCGGAAATGCGGCAGTAGTGGCGGGAATCACTGCAGGCCATCATCAAATAGGGAGACACAATAGCCTCTGGCCAAGTCTGACGAATGGCGTAGGAAAGCTTTTCCCACCCCTCGCAGTCGGTTTCTGAGCAGGGCGAGGGATTCGTGCCGCTGACCAGAGAAATACTTATCTTATCGTTTTTGATAATTTTTTTGAGGCGGGCCATACTGCTTTCCACGGTGTCCTCACCCAGCAGACGCATGTTAATACCAAAACTTGCTTTGGGCGGCAGTACGTTGTATGCATTACTGCCTTCCATGCGGGTAACTGCAACGGTGGTACGCATCAACGCATTCAGTTCGCCGCCGGTCTTCTTCCCCAACAGATCAAGCACGGGAGAAAAGCACCACAGGTTGGCAAAAATCATGCGGTACAGAAAGGTGGAGTGGCGACCTACGGTGTCGAACATTTCGGCGGTGGGCTTAGTCATCTGGTACGGGAAGGGATTGCCCTCAATGCGGGTAACAGCCTTGCTGAGTTGGCCAAGAATGGTATGAGCCGGAGGTGTGGATGCGTGACCGCCTTCGGACTCCATGGTAAAGTCCAGATTCACACCGCCCTTTTCAGCAATACCAACCATAGCGCACTGGCCGGGCACACCCGGGAAGGTATGATCCACCACGGCGCCGCCTTCGTCTACAACGATGGCAGGTTTCACGCCCTTCTTTTCCAAATAGGAAACGATCATACCGCAGGTGGCGCCGTCCACTTCCTCCTCGCCTGAAAAGGACAAATACAGGTCGTTTTCCGGCTCGTAACCTTCGGCCAAAAGGAGTTCCAACGCCTCCATAACACCGCAAAGGGTGCCCTTGGTATCCAGCGTTCCACGCCCCCAGATCACATCGTCTTCCACGATGCCTTCAAAGGCGGGCTTGCTCCAGAATTCCTCCTCCGCAGGGACCACATCATAGTGAGCCATACAAACCGAAGGGTTTTCGGCACTCTTGCCAGGCAAGTGATATAGGAAGCCAGTGGGACCGATCAGTTCCAACTTACAGGCCGCTCGGATATGAGGGAACCGCTCCTTAAGCAAAATACGGAATTTGCCGAACTCGGCCCAGTCCACCTGGGATGCGTCGCGGTTGGATACCGTCTTGCAGCGGACCATGTCCACCATGTCCTGTACAATTTTTTCACGGGGCAGTTCAATATCCTCAACCGATTCAACAGGCGTTTCCTTTGGCTTGAATTGAACGGTTCGAATCAGGATCACCAGAATTAAAATCAGGATCACCACTGCAATGGCAACCGGAATCAGCCAAGTCATATTAAACCCAACCCTTCTTGTACATTACGCGGGCTGCACCCAAAGTGATCAACACACCAACCGGAACCAGCACGCCAACCGAACTGGCCAGAGACGGTACCGCCAGGAACAGAGCCAGCATACACACCACAGGAGCAATGCACAGTTTCCAGTTCTTGCTAACGTAAACTACAGCCAGACCGCCGAACAGGGCCGGTAGAATATTGTCGAAAGCAGGGGCCAAAACGGGAGAATCCAACACGGGGGTCAATACGGACAGCAAACACACACCCAACACCAGAACCAGCGTAGTGACAATGGAACAGGTTGCAATAGCGATGGTTGAAATCACTTCACCCTCCTCAGTACCCGGCTTAACTTCAGCGTTCTCCATCGCATTCAAAGCACTGGGCGCCTTCAGGCTGGTCAAGTTACCGGTCACAAAGGCAAGATAGGTTCCGCCGGTACCCAGCATGGGCGTATATGTAATCACCTCGATGACACCCACTGTCCAGTAAATAGGGGCCACACCCAAAAGTCCCTTCAAAACAGCGGTTGCTTCGGGCCATGCATCGTAGTACAGGCAGATAGCCGCAGGAACTGCCATAACAACAACCACTGCGGTCCAAATCCAAATCTTACCGTAACGGTCGGTGTCCTGCATATAGTTGCGCATTACAAATCCTCCCTCCTTAACCGATTACCGGCGTGATAAGCGCAGCAAAGACCATGGCGCCCACCATGCTGATGGCCAGAGCATAGGTTTCCAACCACTTTAGATTGCACTTCTTGACCAGCAGACCGATAATACCCATTAGAGCTGCCGATACCAGCAGCACAAATACCGGAATCCAGCCACTTAGTCCGTTGCGCACATCGGAAAAAACCATGCCAAGGAAAGCAGAAATCATGCCAAGGAACAGGGAGGTCATGAAAATATCGCCCCACTTGCTGTCCTTGTTCTTGAGCTTGACCACACCGCCCTGAATCTTCTTCATCAAAATGGGGGGCAGAATGATGCTGGGCATAATACCCAAAGTCATAACCCAGGCAATGGCAGAGTACACTTTGGGATCGTTGACCATCTGGGATAGGGACACCCCCAAGGCGTTGGCAGTGGAAGTAGCCGCCGGCAGTTCATAGGTCAGGGCGCCAATAACGCTCATGCGAATCCAAGGTAGCGGAATGCCCAGAAACTTGGACAGGGTCACGATACCGATTAAAATGGAAATGGCCGGCGCAATGGTAAACACCGCTGTCGAGACCACGGTTTTCTTTAACTTCGCTGAACTGATGCCCAGCTGTTTTCCTCTGCGGTATGCCCGCACCAGAAAGAAACCAGACTGTGCCAGAACAAACACAATGACGCAGACTGCCACGATGTACATGAATGTACTGTTAGGGCTGAATTTCATCGTTTTTCTCTCTCCTTTTCCCCCCGTTGCAAACGGAACAATATTTCGTTAATTATATCCTTTCCAAAGAATTCTGTAAAGGAATTTCCCCCAACCTCCCTTTTACCTTTTGGACTGATTTAGGCAATAAACAACCTTCCTTCGTCAAAATGACGGAGGAAGGTATGCTTACGGACCACAACTGCTCAATAAATTGGAAGTTGCTTATTTCATTCTGTTAATCTCATTTTGCAGATTCTCCAAAAACCTGCCGGCATGAGCGCCATCCATTTGCGTGTGGTGGAACTGAAAAGAGATTGGAAGGTAATATCGGAATCCTTTCTTTCGATATTTTCCCCAGATAATAAACGGATTGTTGAAGATGCCGCTGTTCATACCAACAGCACCGTCGATT
>JAZOBY010000065.1:0-2136 GCA_045596215.1 Faecousia sp. | reverse complement strand
TTTGCAATCAACACGATTTATGGAGGAAGTAAGTATGTCTATGATCAACAAGGAAATTTCCGATTTTCGCACCTACGCGTTCCACGAGAACGATTTCAAATTTGTGTCCAAGGAGGATATCTTAGGCAAGTGGAGCGTATTTTTCTTCTATCCTGCGGACTTTACTTTTGTGTGTCCCACGGAGCTGGAGGACTTGGCAGACAAGTACGAGCAGTTTAAGGCCATCGGTTGTGAGGTCTACTCCGTGTCCACCGATACCCATTTCGTCCACAAAGCCTGGCACGATGCCTCTGACCGAATTAAGAAGATCAACTATCCCATGCTGGCTGACCCCACCCATAGCATTTCCAAGGACTTTGAGGTGCTGATTGAGGCCGACGGCCTTGCAGAGCGCGGTACTTTTATTATTAATCCTGAGGGCAAGATCGTAGGCTATGAGGTAACTGCCGGCAATGTGGGCAGAAACGCTGAGGAGCTGCTGCGGAAGGTCCAGGCTTGCCAGTTCGTCCATGCCCACGGCGATCAGGTTTGTCCTGCCAACTGGAAGCCCGGTGCCGAGACACTGAAGCCCAGTCTGGATCTTGTGGGACAGCTTTGATGGAGAATTTATACGATGTGATCGTAGTCGGCGGTGGTCCTGCGGGACTCACCGCCGCCCTGTATCTGGCCCGGGCAAAGTACCGGGTGCTGGTGCTGGAAAAGGAGCAGTTCGGTGGTCAGATCTCCATCACCCATGAGGTGGTCAATTATCCCGGAATCGCCAAAACCAGCGGCAAGGCATTAACGGATACCATCCAGCAGCAGGCAGAAAGTTTTGGTACGGAATTTATGCTGGCAGAAGCCACCGGCTTTGACCTGACCGGGGATATCAAAACTGTGCGTACAAATCGGGGAGAATACCGCTGTTTCGGAATCCTACTTGCCACTGGTGCCCATCCGAGGACCGTTGGATTCAAAGGTGAGGAAGAACACAAGGGTCGGGGCGTTGCCTACTGTGCCACCTGCGACGGAGAATTCTTTACAGGAAAAGAAATTTTTGTGGTTGGCGGAGGCTATGCGGCAGCAGAGGAAAGCGTATTTCTGACGAAGTTTGCCCGGCATGTGACCGTTCTCGTCCGTAAGGATGATTTTTCCTGTGCCGCTTCTGTGGCGGATCAGGCGAAAAATCACGAGAAGATCACGGTTCTGACCAACACCGTCATGGAAGAAGTGTCCGGCGAAAATGGGTTAACCTATGCCCGATACAAAAACACCGCCACCGGTGAGGTGGCGGAATAAAAAAGCAAGGAAACCTTTGGCGTTTTCGTGTTTGCCGGGTATGTACCGGCAACGGAAGCAGTCAAGGGTGTCGTAGAGCTGAATGAGCAAGGATATATTGTCACCGATGCATCGCAGAAAACCAGTGTAGACGGTGTATATGCGGCGGGAGATGTATGCATTAAGCCTCTGCGGCAGGTAGTGACCGCCACCAGCGACGGTGCGTTGGCCGCAACAGAACTGGAGAAATATGTAGCAGCCATTCATCGAAAGACCGGGCTGCGTGCAGATACGCCTATCCCAAAGAAAAGCAGTCTATCTGTTACCATGGAAACGACGGAATCTGCAGGTGGGGATGAACTATTCACGAACGAAATGCGGCAGCAGTTGGATACTGTGTTCAGCCGAATGGCAAGGCCGCTTTTGTTAAAGCTCTCTCTGGACAGCCGTCCGGTTTCAGAAGAACTGGAGCAGTTTATCACGGCTCTCGTGGCACTTTCTGATAAGCTGGAGATGGAAGTCAGTGACAGACAGGCAGAAGGAAATTTTGCCCCCTGCGTAGAAGTGTGTCAGGCAGATGGAACGGAAACTGGTCTTGCCTTTCACGGCGTTCCCAGCGGTCATGAGTTTACTTCCTTTGTATTGGGACTATACAATGCTGTAGGCCCCGGACAGGCTCTGGATGAAGCCACCCGGGAACAGATCGCAGCCATTACGAACAAAACCGATATGAAGATACTGGTCACACTGTCGTGTACCATGTGCCCAGATCTGGTGGTGGCTGCCCAACGGATCGCTGCTGAGAATCCCAATGTAACAGCCCATGTGTATGACATTCGCCATTTTGAGAATCTCAAAAATCAATACAACGTGATGAGT
>JAZOBY010000064.1:0-4015 GCA_045596215.1 Faecousia sp. | reverse complement strand
TTTGGCGGCCGCGGAAATGGTCCTGTGGGAACTCCCAATGGAGGAACCACCCAATCTGCCACCGGAAACGGTGATTCCAAAACCTATGGAAGCTACGAAGAAATGGTAGCAGCCTATAAGACAGATATTGCAGAAGTTTATTCCGGTGACGAGTATGGCAAGAATATTGTGATGCTTTACAATCCTCTGAATTACATCGGTGCGGAGGGAACTGAGAATCCCACATGGACAAAGCTCATCATGGGTGCTGCGGAGGGTGACATCTCCATGTTTAACTCCCTGAATTTACAGCTTGCATGGCTGAGCGCCGGTACGGACACGGTGATTGAATGGCAGTGGAATGGCGGACATGTTCCTTCCGAAATGCTCGGTGATTCTTTCGGCCTGTATGTGGACCAGATGTATGGAAAGTATGTCGAGGGTGCGGTTTCCGTTACCAAGCCGGAAGCGACTCGCCAGATGCAAAACGGTACTTCCGAAGCACCCACCGGTACGGACATCAGCGGTTGGATCAACAGCGGGGATCTGTCTGAAGTTTCCTTTACCCTGGCGGATATTGCAGCATACAGAACTGCTGCGGCCAATAAAGCTATGCCTGCATTCGATGTGATTGACTACGGTCAGGAGGACTATGTCTTCGGCAATTCGGAAAAGGATGCCCGCCATTGGAACGCCTGTCTTCTGGAAATCTTTGAAGATTATGCGGATGTGCTGAAACCGCTGTTCAACAGCAACTAAACGTGTTGCACGATCTTTTCTAAGTTTCCTATCGTGCGGCATTGGAAATCCCCACAGTATTTCCTCTTTGCTGGAGGATTGACTGTGGGGATTTTGTGTAGGGAAGTGCAGATCTTCCCAGGATATTACTGACTGCTCTGGCGATATCTTTTCCTATATACTACCGGAGAACAGCCATATACGGCTTTGAATGTACGGGAAAAATGATCTACAGAGTCATATCCCACAAGTCGATTGATCTCGTGGATTTTTAGATCACTGTTCAATAGATAGTCTTCAGCGCGCTTTAGACGCAGTGATCGGACGATGTCTGTAAAGCTCTGATGGGCATAATCCTGCAAAAGTCGGGAGAGATAGGCTTCGTTATAATGAAATACCTCCGATAATTCACGAAGCGTCACAGTTCGGAAATTGTTTTGTATATACTGAAGGATCAGTCCACAGTCTACCTTCCTTCCGTGGCCTGCTTCCCGATAGACCGTTGCTGTACTGCCATACATACGGAATGCCTCTGCCAAAAAGAGCTTGACCAGACTGATGGCACAGGTGTTGGCATGAAGATCTGTGCGGTAGCATTCCCCTGCAAGGGTCTGTAGATACCAACGGAGCTGTTCATTACTGGCATCTGTGTACAGACGTAGAAAATTTATCCGGTTGGAATCATACAGGGAATCCCGGAAGAATTGTGACTCCAGGTTATTATTAATCAGCAATTCTCCAAACAAAGCATCAAAAGTGCTACGGCGGACCATCAGTCCGATGGCAAAGCAACCCCCTTTTAAAGGTTGAGCATGTGGGGATCCGGGCGGGACGATGCAAAGATCACCTTCGCGCATCTCAATGGCTTCGCCGCCAAACAGCATGGTGCATTTTCCGGAGTAGATGTATGTGATCTCAAAATAAGTATGGGTGTGAGCATCCTCGTTCATATAGGGCAGATGCTTGATGCAGTAAACATCCTTGCCGATAGGGAACAGGGCTTCCTCCTCCACAATGCCTTCTGTGAGATAGGTGTGCGAATTGTGAAGAATGACTCCGGCATTCAGGGGCATGGTATCAAAAGCTTTGGAAAAGCTCTCCTGATCCTGATTCCCGCTAAAGGATGGAACGGGAGGTTGCGTAGAAGAAAGAAGCCCCAAGGCCATCATTTTAGCCAGTGCTTCCGGAAAGAGAAGCCTCTGACCAGTCTTATGAAAGTGAAGATAGACAAACGCTTCCACCTGCTCCGGTGTTGTATATAATGTCGGAGTTCTCATGGATATCCGCCTTTCGTTTTGTCGTCCTATTGGATGAAATATAGATAACTATCTCAAAATGTCCATTAAATCTGTACTAATTGTACATGATAAGTCGCTTCTTCGTCAATATAAAAGTAAAAATAAGTCGGATATAAATCAATTTATAACATGGAAGCACCATCGTCACTTTGATAGAATAAGATTAGAAAATTAGCATAGCAGGCAATTGAACGGAGGAATCACTATGGTTCAGGAATCCATCGTCCCAATCATCGAAACCAAAGACCTGTGTAAACATTTTGGTCCGACCATTGCGCTGGACAAGGTAAATGTGAAGATCATGCCCGGTAAGATTACCGGTCTGATTGGAGAAAACGGCTCCGGCAAATCCACCATTTCTTCTATTATGGCAGGTATGCAGCAGGCGACCTCTGGAGAACTGTTCCTCCACGGTGAGCCTTACCATCCCCAGAGTATGATCGATGGTGCGGCTCATGGTATCGGCATGATCGTGCAGGAGGCAGGTACTGTCCCCGGTCTGACCCTTGCTCAGAACATCTTCCTTGGCAGCGAAAAAGATTTCCGCCGTTTTGGTTTTGTGGATCATAAGGCCATGAACCGGGCCGCACAGGAAGCACTGGACCGAATTGGCTTCACCCGCGCAAAAGCAGATGACATGATCGATATGCTGGACCAGCAGGAACGGAAGCTGGTGGAAGTAGCCAAGGTTATGTACCGCAATCCTGAAATTCTGGTAGTTGACGAGACCACCACAGCCCTGAGCCAGGGTGGACGTGACATCGTTTACCGCCTGATGGACGAACAGCGGGATGCTGGCAAGGCGGTTATCTTCATCAGCCACGATCTGGACGAAGTTATGGAGCATTGCGATTGCTTGAGTGTCCTCCGGGATGGCCATCTGATTGCGACTCTGGAAAAAACGGACTTCAGCGCGGCACTGGTCAAAAAATACATGGTTGGCCGTGAAATCGGCGAGAAGTATTACCGTGAAGACTACGGCAAGGAAATCTCCGACGAAGTGGTTCTGTCCGCAGAAAACCTTACCAGCGGTCTCGGTATCATGACCAATGTGAGCCTGCAGCTACATAAGGGCGAAATCCTTGGCGTTGCGGGTCTTTCCGACTGCGGCATTCACGAACTGGGACACGCGCTGTTCGGCGAGGGCAAACTGGCCACCGGCAAGGTTACAGTCTATCCTTCCGGAGATACGGTTGATTCCGCAGTTGCCGCCATGGCAAACGGCATCGGCTATGTTTCCAAGGACCGTGACCGGGAGGCATTGGTGCTGACGGCATCCATTCGGGATAACATCATCGCAGCAGGATTTGATAAGGTTGCCAATAAAGCAGGCATTATTACCCCCAGAGCAGAAAGAGTGTATGTGGACAAGCAGGTAAAGGATCTGTCCATCAAGTGTGCGGAGATCGACCAGAATGTACAGTATCTGTCCGGCGGCAACAAGCAGAAGGTGGTATTCGGCAAATGGGTAGGCCGTGATTCCCGCATTTTGATTCTGGACTGTCCCACCCGCGGCGTGGACATTGGCGTCAAGACCGCCATGTACCAGCTGATGGAAGACATGGTGGCAGCAGGAAAGTCCATTGTTATGATCAGCGAAGAAATGACCGAACTGATCGGTATGTGCGACCGGATTCTGGTTATGAAAAACGGCCGTCTGAACGGAGAATTCATCCGAAGCCGGGAAGTCACAGAAAACCACATTCTGGACTGCATGATCTAAGGAGGCGGCAAAATGAAGAAGAAAATCAACACTCAAAAGCTGTTCTCTCTGGCTCCCTATGCAGGTCTGATCCTTGTGATTGCGTTCTATCTTTGGGCAATGGCACAGGAAGGAATCACGGTGGACTATATCCGCATCCGTTCCATCCTCGGCAATATCATCACCACAGCCATCGTTTCTATCGGTGCGGTGTATGCGTTCTCCAGCGGCGCCATTGATATGTCCATGAGCGGCAGCGTCTGTCTGGCCGCCATTGTGGGCGCCCTGGTGTGCAAGA
>JAZOBY010000063.1:0-22395 GCA_045596215.1 Faecousia sp. | reverse complement strand
AGCATCACCGCAGCCATTGTGTATCTGTTGGCACAGTGCTACTACCAGCACCCGCAGAATACCTCCGAACTGGATGAGCTTGCAAACTACAACAGCACCTTGCTGCAATGTGTCGCTTACATAGACTCCCATTTTCGGGAGCCAATTTCCCTAACGGAACTTGCCAAGCGGTTTGGTATATCCCGTTCCTCCTTTTGCTCCGTTTTTCCTCAATTTGCCGGAATGCCCTTACAGAAGTATGTGGCAAACAAGCGAATCAAAGAAGCGCAAATTTTAATTCGATCCTGTCCGGAAAAGTCAATTTCCCAAATTGCCACAGAGGTGGGTTACCAGGATGATTCCACCTTTTACCGTAACTTTTTGCGGATCACCGGTATTTCTCCTTTGAAATACAAAAATAATTTTCGTTATCGCGAAAACGATAACATGGAAAGCCGATAAATTGTTATAAGATACATCTGATGTAGATTGTTAAAATGTGTTTTTGTACCTGCTATGCTGCGTTTTTCCCTTATTTTTTCCCTTATTGGGGTGGTAATAGGTAGATTTAGGTGGTTAAGAGTGGTTAATAAAGTTCGGAAATCTGCAGAATATGGCGGTAAAAGGCTAACTTTGGTTAAAGAAAGTTGCGACTCCCCGGAATTCGAATCCCTCATCCTCTGCCAAAAAATGCAGATACCCTTTTGGGTATCTGCATTTTTTATCATCGGATGGGATTCGAACCGATCTAAATGCAAGGCTCTGGGAGAGCCTTGCTCGCCGGGTTCCACCCCGGCGACACTATAATTTTTCTGCAAAGCAGAAAAATGCAAATCGAATCCCTCATCCGACCTCGCGTACGCTCGGCCACCTTCCCAGGGGAAGGCTTACTTTTTGTTTTCTCCCAGCACTCAACCCGCCAGGGCAGCCATAGCCGCCAGAAGTTGTACATCTTCCCCATCTTCTCCCAGTGCGATCTCCACATCCGGGGTGATTCCCACCTTTTCCAAGCTTTCACCATTGGGCGTATAGTATTTACCGATGGACAGGCCTACCGCCGAGCCATCCGGAAGTCGAAAAGTGTTCTGAAAATAGCCTTTTCCGCTGGTCTTATCGCCAACCACAACGGCCGCCTCATATTCCGCCATAGCCGCCGCAAAAAATTCCGCCGCCGAATAGGAATTGCCGTTGACCAAAACCGCCATGGGCATTTCCAGGCAAGCAGCATCCGACATATCCGTATGCTCTGCACCGGTATAATCCACCGTGGTAAAAAGCTTGCCCTCCGGGAGCAGATAATCCAGTATCTTTACCATTTCTGCAGCATAACCGCCAGGGTTATCCCGCACATCAAAAATCAGCTTTTGTGCCCCCTGTTCCCTCAGTTCCTCGATAGCAGCGATGGTTTCGGATGCACAATTGCTGTTAAAATTAGCAATGGTCACCAGGCCGATGTTACCTTCCAGCAGTTGTCCTTGTGCAACCACCGTCTGGATCGTCCGCCGGGTGACAGTGATCGTCAGTTCTTCCCCGCGCAGGACAGTTATTTCCACCGTGGTGTTTTCTTCACCTTTGATCAGAGCCTGGCTGTCATTCAGATCCATGCCCAGGATGGACTGTCCGTCCACGCCGATGATTTTGTCCTCTGCCTGAATGCCTGCCTCTTCCGCCGGGCCACCGGCAGCTACTTCTACAATGCGGATGCTGCCGTCTTCTTCCGGCGTGATTGTGACACCGATGCCAACATAAGCATTGTTCATTTGCTCCATATATGCCGCATATTGATCAGCAGGAATGTAATAACTCCATCTGTCGCCCAAGGCCGCGATCATGGCACCGGCCGCCGCATCTTCCATTGCGGTCTTATCTACTTCGCCGATGAAGCATTGGTCAATCAGCTCTTCCAGAACCGTCAGCTTGGATCTGTCGCCCCGATTGAGCAAATAAACACCCAACATGACGGAAACCGTCAGTATCATCGTCAACAGCGACACCACTACATGGGATAATATCTTGTTCCATTTTTCGTTTCTCACAAAATCACCTCAAGACTAAGATTCCCACAGCCCCGCAGGGCTGTGGGACATTGTTTATACTACGTACAACAGAGGATTTACATACACATATTTGCCCTTGGACGGGTCATATTTACTGATACCAAAGTGCAGGTGGTTGCCGGTAGAAGCACCGGTGGAGCCCACGCAGCCAAGCACCTGACCTGCGGATACAAACTCACCAACGCTTACACTGGGCCTCTTACACATATGCATGTACACGCTACGGAAACCGTCGCCATGGTCGATCATCACGTAGTAACCCGCACTGGAATCCTCCCAGGTAGTTGCCACAATGACCACACCCGGACGGGTGGCGTAAATAGGTGTATGTCCAATTGCGAAGTCCACGCCCTTATGCATCTTCCAGTAGTGGTAAACCGGATGGAAACGCATCCCGAAGGTGCTGGAAATCCGGTTGTAGTCACAGGGAGTGTACCAGGTAATGCCATCTACTGTATTGGCGGTCATGGCCTTGCCGGCACGCCAAATGACTTCGCTGTATCCGCTGTCCTCATAATCGGAAGAACCGGACGAGCCCGAGGATCCGGAAGAACTGGGAACAGTCGTGGGCGGAACAGAGGTTGCCAGCCATTCTTCCAGGGCCACACGGTCAAATTCCACTTCCATGTTGGCCAAGTCTTCTTCCAGATCTGACAGGATATCTTCCTGTTCTTCTATCCACTGTTCGTATTCCTCGCCTCTGGCGACCAAGTCTGCCAGCAGCTCCTCAGATTCCTTGGCCTTTTTGTCCAGCTCTACCTGCTTGGCAGCCATCTCCTGGCGGCGGTCCCGCAATTCGGCCTGTTCCGCTTGCAGCATCAGCCGGGTTTCTTCCACCAGTGTTGCCGCTTTGTTCATTTCTTCTATGCGGTTTTGGTCAGCGGCGGCGATTTCCTGGACCATGTTGATCCGATCCAATAAATCGGTAAAACTGTTGGCATTAAATAGCACATACCAGTAAGACAGTTGGCCGTCTTCCTCAATGGCACGAAGCCGCTCCATGTGCTTTTCTTTCAGTTCTTGCAGATCCTCATTCGCCTTATCCAGTTCTGCTTGCTTATCGGCGATCATCACCGCATAAGCCGCGATCTGATCATTCAATAGGTCGATCTGCTCGTGCAGAAGGGCAACCTGCTGGTCAACGATGTTTTTCTGCTCGATGATATCTTCCATCTTGTTCAGATTGTCCTTACGCTTGGATTCCAGTTCATCCAGTTCTTTTTGACGTTCTTCCTGCTCCTTTTCCATTTCCTCGATCTGATCTCTGATCTCGCTGGAAGTGGCCGCCTGAGCGGGGGGAATCAGTTGTAACAGCAAAGACAGTATCATAATCGCCGCCATAAGGCCGGCCATTAATGATACCCAGAACTTTTTGTTCTTCATTCTATCGGTCTCCTTGATCTTAAAAAGGGTCTTGTCAGACATCCATAAACTTCCGGATGGATGTCCAGCTGCCAACGATGCCTACGAACAGGCCGGCAGCACAGAATACGCAAATCATGGGCAGCAGCAATTCCTGGAACGGCACAAAATTCAGCAGTTGCAGGGTGTCTACCACAGCCAGTCGATCTAACAACAAATCGTACAGCAGCCACAGCAGGCCAAAGGCCAATCCCGCACCGATCATGCCAAGGGTGAAGCCTTCCACCACGTAGGGCAGCCGGATAAATCCGTTGGTCGCACCCACCATTTTCATGATAGCGATCTCGTCCCGGCGGTCATACATTGCCAGTTTAACGGTATTGGAGATAATCAAAAGGCTGACTACCAGCAGTACGCCGATCACGGCGATGGATGCGATATGCAGCACATCCTGCAATGTGGTAAAGCCTTCTGCCAATTCATAAGCGGCACTGATTTTTACCACGCCTTCCACCTTTTCCAGCTCCGCCACCGTCTGCTTGATCAGGCTGTTGTCTTTCAGCGTAACCACATAGCGATGCCGCAGCGGGTTGGCGTCCACGCCGGCAAGAGCACTGTTTCCGCCGTAATCTTCCACAAAGTCTTCCAAAGCTTCCTCTCTGGACACAAATGTGGCCTGGAAAACATTGCTTACCTTATTGATAAGCGTACCTACACTTCTCGCTTCCGAATCCGTGTAGTTTTCGTCTACGTATACCATGACCTGATTGGTCTTATTCAAATCCTCCACCATGATGTTCAGGTTGTACATCAGGCAGGAGAAGCCGCCCACGATGAGCAAGCATGCCACCGTTACACAGATGGCCGCAAAGGACATAAATCCGTGGAGGAAGATTCCCCGGATGCCCTCTTTCAGCAGATAACCCAAATTATTGATCTTCATGTGTGTAATACCCATCCATTCCGTCGCCGATGATCAATCCATCGTCAATTGCAATAACACGCTTGTGGAAGTGTTCCACCAGATCCTTGGCATGGGTAACGACCAGCATGGTGGTTCCCAAATTGTTGATTTCCATCAGCAGGCTCATGATCTCCAAAGAACGGGCCGGGTCCAGGTTGCCGGTAGGCTCGTCCGCAATGATGGTGGAGGGGTTGTTCACCAGAGCACGGGCGATAGCCAAACGCTGTTGCTCACCGCCGGACAATTCGCCGGGATGCCGGCGGCTCTTGGTATCCAAGCCAACCAGATTCAGCACATAAGGTACCCGCTCCCGGGTCTCCTTCTCCTTTGCACCGATGGCACGCATAACAAAAGCCACGTTCTCATAAACGGTCTTGTTTTGAATCAAACGGAAATCCTGGAACACGATGCCCACGGTCCGACGCAAATAGGGGATCTCACGCTTGCGGATCCGCTCCAAAGAATAGCCGTTCACATGTACAGTACCGGAAGTGGGCTTCAGCTCTCCGGTGATCAATTTAATAATGGTGGACTTACCGGATCCGGAAGGTCCCACCAAAAAGGCAAATTCCCCGTCCTCGATCTGCATGGACACGCCTTTCAGTGCCCGGTTGCCGACGGAATAGGATTTCACCACGTCAGTAAATTCAATCATAGCATCTCTTCCTTAGAATTAATGTAACCAAATTGTAACACATTGTAACACGAAAGTCAATATCGTCGTGCCTTTTGGTAATATTATCCACTCAGAAAAACAGGCCTGTCGCAACGCAACAGGCCTGTAAAATCCATATCAGCGGACTTCCCGGGAAGACAGGTACTTACGCACCATCAGTGCCACCTTAAATACGATGGCATGATCAAACTGACGCAGATCCAAGCCCGTCAGCTTCTTGATTTTTTCCAAACGGTACACCAAAGTGTTCCGGTGGACGAACAGCTTCCGGGAAGTTTCCGAAACGTTCAGATTGTTCTCGAAGAATTTATTGATGGTAAACAGGGTCTCCTGATCCAGAGAATCGATGGAGTTCTTCTTAAACACTTCGCTGAGGTAAATGTCGCACAGGGTGGTGGGCAGCTGGTAGATCAAACGGCCGATGCCCAGGTTCTCATAATTGATGATGGTCTTCTCGGTATCAAACACCTTGCCCACATCAATGGCAGTCTGTGCCTCTTTATAGGAATCCGCCAAAGAACGCAGATGCTCCGCAACGGTACCAAAACCGATCACAGACTTGACGCCCAGCTCGTTCTTCAACACCTTTTCCATTTCCCGGGCCATTTTTTCCAACTCAGCCGCAGTAGTGGACGCGGTGATCTGCTTGACCACTGCCACATCGGTCTCATTGATGCTCAGCACGAAATCCTGGCTCTTGTCGGGGAACAGACCCGACAGCACATCCACCGTAGCCACATCTGCATGGCTCATCTGGCGAATCAGGAACACCACCCGGGGTGCATCCGTAACGAAATGCAGTTCCTTAGCACGAATGTAAATATCACCGGGCAGGATGTTATCCATGATAATATTTTTGACAAAGGTGCCCCGGTCATGCTTCTCTTCATAGAAGTTCTTGGCATCATTCAGTGCGATATAGGCCATCATACAGCTGCTGCGGGCCGCTTCATCCGTACCGGTGCAAAACACAGCGTACTCAAATGCACCCGTGCCACCGAAGATCGCCTTGAAGCATTTCTGATTGAACTGAACGATGGGCTCTACAGCACCTGCAACCTTTACAGCTGCATCAGGCCAGTGCTCACCCAACAGTGCCACGTCGGTGCAGGAAACAACACAGCCCTCGCCATCAATTACGCCGAACACCCGCTCGGAAACATCTCTTAACTGAACGATTACACTTTGAAACACATTATTAGACATTCTCGGAACCTCCTCTGATATCTACGAAAGGATACACTTTCTACAAAATTGCATAATCATTATACAACCCTTTTGCACATTTTGCAAGTGCCTTTTGACATATTATTGCAAAATGTGTATCCATTTTTGGATGTATTGCTACATACCAGCGTTATTTCCCTTCCAGGGCCAGGATCTCCTCTTTGGTCAGTACACGCGTTTCTCCCCGGGGCAAATCGCCCAATTGGAGGTTTCCCTCTGATTGCCGTTCCAGATATTCCACCGGCATACCCCGGGATGCCATCATTCGCCGTACTTGGTGATATTTCCCCTCGCATACGGTGATCCGGCTCTCCCCCGGACCCAAGGCTTCCAGTTTCGCACTCAGGCAAGCCGTTCCGTCCTGCAAGGTCAAGCCTGCGGCAAAGGCATCTACATCTTCTTCGGTTGCCGTGCCCGCATGCCGGGCGTAGTAGACCTTCGGAACTTCCTTTTTTGGGGAGATCAGACGATGCAGCAGGTCGCCGTCATTGGTAAACAGCAGCAACCCCTCCGTGGCTTTGTCCAGCCGCCCCACGGGTTTCAAATCCGCCTTGCGTAGTTCATCCGGCAATAATTCCATAACGGTTTTGTCCTGCTTGTCTTCCGTAGCAGTGATGTAGCCTGCCGGCTTGTTGAGCATCACCACCAGGCGTTGTGCTCCCGTCATGGGCTGCCCGTCCAGGCAAATCGCCTGCTTTTGGGGATCGATCTTCATCCCGGCATCCTTTTCCACCCGGCCATCGATGGTTACGCGGCCGGATTTGATGATGATCTTCACCTGACTCCGGGTACCTGTACCGCTGTCACATAAGAATTTGTCCAATCGTTCCATATATCCTCCGTTCTATCCGCGTCCAAGCCCGAATAGGCTATAATGCCAATTCTAATATGGAGGGATCTAATATGCTGGTAATGACCGCAAAGGTCAACAAGAAGAAAATCGCGATCATTGTGGCCGCTGTGGTGATCGTCGTAGTGGGGCTGTTTCTGATTTTTGGCGGCAGCGACTCTACCCCCACAGCTTCCACAGGGGTATCCAACAACGACGCACGGGTGGCATTTTTGAAGAGTTTCGGCTGGCAGGTCACCACTTCTCCGGTGGAATCCGGACAGGTTCGCATCCCGGAAACCGGCAACGAAGTATTTGACCGGTATAACGAACTGCAAAAAAGCCAGGGCTATGACTTGTCCGCCTACGCCGGCAAAACCGTCATGCGTTACGTGTACCAGATCAACAATTATCCGGATGCCACCGCACCGGTGTATGCCACGCTGCTGATCTACAAAAACCAGGTCATCGGCGGTGATGTTACCAATACGGCCGCAAACGGCAGCATCCGCAGTTTCAAAATGCCCACGGCCGCCACGCCACCGGCAACCACTGCCCCATCCGGAACAGCACCTGCGGGCGATTCGTAAATTGCTTTTACCACATAGTATCACATTCTTCTTTTCTTGACAAGACTCCTGCCCTGTGGTATGCTTTAAGTAACTTAAATATATCTTCAGGGCAGGGTGAAATTCCCGACCGGCGGTAAAGTCCGCGAACGCAATGCGTTGAATCGGTGCGATTCCGATACCGACAGTACAGTCTGGATGGAAGAAGAGTGACGTACATTTTACGCCCTGAGTGTTTGCTCAGGGCGTTTTTTTGAGGTGGCAGTATGAAAAAATTAAATGTAAAATACATGGTGCTTCTTGCCATGCTTGCAGCGGTTGCCTTTCTTTTGGTGGCATTGGTGCGGATACCCGTGGTGCTGTTTTTAAGCTATGAACCCAAGGATGTGGTCATCACCATTGGCGGTTTTCTCCTTGGGCCTATGGCATCGTTTTTGATTTCTTTGGTGGTCTCCCTGATCGAAATGGTCACCATCAGCTCCACCGGGCCAATCGGCTGCTTGATGAATCTGCTGTCCACTTGCAGCTTTGTCTGCACAGCGGCGGCGGTCTATAAACGCAAGCACACATTGGGCGGTGCGGTAACGGGCCTGGTGGCCGGTTCTGTGGCCATGGTGGGTGTGATGCTTCTGTGGAATTATCTCATCACACCCCTTTATATGACCGGCACTTCCCGTTCGGATATCGCCGCTATGCTGATTCCCGTATTTCTTCCCTTCAACGCATTGAAGGCCGGCTTCAACACCGCACTGACTTTGCTGCTGTACAAGCCTTTGGTAAATGCCCTGCGTAAAACCGGGCTGGTGGAAAACCGTCAGAACAAATCCGGCACATCCAAGGCCGGCTTATACCTGTTGGCTATTCTGTTACTTGCCACCTGTGTCCTGCTCCTTTTGGTGTATCAGGGGAAAATCTGATTTTTAAGAAAACAGAGGACAATTGTCCTCTGTTTCTTTTTCTGGGATTTCTTCCTATTGTACCATTGATTATTTGGAATTTTGTGCTATAATTATAGTGAAATATTATGTGCATACGAGAAGGAGTATAAAATGATCACAGTCAGCAATTTGGGAATGCAATTCGGCGGTCAGTGGCTGTTCCAGCACGTGGATCTGCAATTTCTGCCCGGCAACTGCTACGGCATCATCGGTGCCAACGGTGCCGGCAAGTCCACTTTCCTGCGAATCCTCACCGGCGAACTGGATTCCACCACAGGCTCTATTGTCATCGATCCCGACAAGCGAGTTTCTGTTTTGAAGCAGAACCAGAACGCTTACGACCAATACACCATCCTGGACACCGTCATCATGGGCAACCAGCATCTTTACGATGTGATGAAGGAAAAGGATGCCATCTACGAAAAGCCGGATTTTAACGATGAGGACGGTCTGCGTGCCGCAGATCTGGAAGCGGAGTTTGCCGAAATCGGCGGCTGGGAAGCGGAATCTGACGCGTCCCGCCTGTTGCAGGGTCTGGGCATCGGCACAGAACTCCACTACGATCTGATGGAGACCACCGACCCCCGTCTGAAAGTGAAGGTCCTGCTTGCCCAGGCATTGTTTGGCAATCCCGACATCGTTATGCTGGACGAGCCCACCAACAACCTGGATATTGAAGCCATCAACTGGCTTGAAGACTTCCTGCTGGAATTCCCCGGCATGGTCATCGCCGTGTCCCACGACCGGCACTTCCTGAACACCGTCTGCACCCACACTGTGGATATCGACTACGGCAAGATCAAGATGTATGTAGGTAACTACGACTTCTGGTACGAGTCCTCCCAGCTGGTGCAGGCCATGATCCGCAACAAGAACAAGCGGAATCAGGAAAAGATTGAAGAACTGCAGCTGTTTATTCAGCGTTTCTCCGCCAACAAATCCAAGGCCAAGCAAGCTACCGCACGCCGGAAACTGCTGGACAAACTGACCGTGGAAGAAATGCCCTGCTCCACCCGCCGCTATCCCTTTGTTGGCTTCCAGCCGGAACGGGAACTGGGTAAGGATATTCTCACTGTCAACGACGTTTCCGTCACTGTGGACGGCGTGAAGCTGCTGGACAAGGTCTATTTCTCCGTAGGCAAGAACGATAAGATTGCTTTCGTGGGCGAAAACGAACTGGCCCAGACCGCCCTGTTTCAGATCCTCATGGGCGAACTGGAACCGGACGAAGGCTCTGTCAAGTGGGGCATTTCCACCGTTCGCAGCTACTTGCCCAAGGACAACACACCTTATTTTGAGGGCAACTCTGAGCAGTTGGTGGACTGGCTGCGTCAGTACTCCGCCAAGAAAGACGACGTTTATCTTCGCGGTTTCCTGGGCCGGATGCTGTTCTCCAACGAAGACGTGTTTAAGCCCGTCAACGTCCTCTCCGGTGGCGAAAAGGTCCGTTGCATGCTGAGCAAAATGATGCTCTCCGGTGCCAACGTGGTGCTGCTGGACCAGCCCACCAACCACCTGGACATGGAATCCATTCAGGCTGTGAACAAGGGTCTGGAAGCCTTCCCCGGCGTGGTGCTGCTGGCCTCCCACGACCACGAAATGCTTACCTCCACCTGTAACCGCGTCATCGCATTCCAGCCCGACGGCACCATCGTAGACCGCTACGGCACCTATGACGATTACCTGGAATGGATGGCACAGAATAAAACTAACAACTAAGCACCAACATGTCAAGATAAGAAGATACAAGATACAAGATATAAGATGCCCTGTGTATCTTCCATGTCTCGTATCTTATATCTCCTATCTTATATCTATAAGATATGGAGTAACTATATGGAAAAGATTCTCAATATTATCACTACGAAGATGCAGGCCGCCTTTGAAGAAGCTGGCTACGATGCATCCTTTGGCCGGGTCACCGTATCCAACCGGCTAGACCTGTGCGAATATCAATGCAACGGTGCATTGGCCGCTGCCAAGCAGTATAAATGTGCCCCCATTCAGATCGCCAACGCTGTGGTTGCCAAGCTGAATGCTGACGATTACAGCATGATCGAGGCAGTTATGCCCGGCTTTATCAATCTGAAACTCTCCGGCCACTTCCTGCAAACCTATCTGGAAGAAATGCGTACCTCCGAGGACTTCGGCGTGGAGAAAATCGGTGCCGGACAGACCTGCGTGGTGGACTACGGCGGAGCGAATGTGGCAAAGCCTCTGCACATCGGCCACCTGCGGCCGGCCATCATCGGCGAAGCACTGAAACGCCTGCACAAATTTATGGGCTACAACACCATCGGCGATATTCATCTGGGCGACTGGGGTCTGCAAATGGGTCTGATTATCGCAGAATTGCAGGAGCGTCAGCCGGAGCTCCCTTACTTCGACCCGGATTTTACCGGCGAATATCCAACCGAAGCCCCCTTCACCCTGTCCGATTTGGAAGAAATCTATCCCACAGCTTCCAGCAAAAAGTCTGATCCTGTCTTTGCAGAGAAAGCTCACATTGCCACCCTGGAAAATCAGCAGGGCCGGCGAGGTTATCGGGCCATCTGGCAGCACATTATGAACATCTCCCTGCCTGACTTGAAGCGCATCTACAACGCACTGAATGTTCACTACGAGAAGTGGCTGGGTGAAAGCGATGCCCAACCCTATATCCCTGATATGGTTGCTGACCTGAAAAACCGTGGCCTTGCTGTCTTAAGTGAGGGTGCATGGGTCATTCCTGTTACCGAAGAGGGCGACAAGAACGAGATCCCCCCCATGATTCTCATCAAGTCCGACGGCTCTGCCATCTATGCAACCACCGATTTGGCTACCATGGTTCAGCGTATGCAGGACTGGAATCCCGACAAGATGCTCTACGTAACCGACAAGCGGCAGAATCTCCACTTTGAGCAGGTATTCCGTGCCGCAAAAAAGAGCGGCATTGTGAACGCCGACACCCAGTTGGAGCATGTGGGTCACGGCACCATGAACGGGGCGGACGGCAAGCCCTTCAAGACCCGTGACGGCGGCGTCCTGCGGTTGGAAACCCTCATTTCCGACATGACGGACTTCGTCCGGGCTAAGGTTGTGGAAAACAAAATCGTTCCCGACGACGAAGTGGAAGCCACTACCCAGAAGATCGCCATGGGTGCATTGAAATACGGCGACCTGAGCAACCAGCCCACCAAGGACTACAACTTCGATATGGAGCGGTTCGCCGCTTTTGAGGGCAACACCGGTCCGTATATCCTGTACACCATCGTGCGGATCAAGTCCATTCTGGGTAAATACGGTGCTTGGGAACATCTTCCCATCCAAGAACCTGCCAATGAATACGCCAAGGAGCTGATGCTGGCCATCACCAAGTTTGCTCCCACTTTGGAAAGTGCTTTGAAGTCCTCCGCCCCCAATCTGATTTGTGCTTATATTTACGAATTGGCCGGTGCAGTCAACAAGTTCTACCACGAGACCCGGATTCTGGGCGAGGAAGACGAAGCTCTGAAAGCAGGCTATATTTCATTGATCGCATTGGCAAAGAACATTCTGGAAACCTCTATTGATCTGCTCGGCTTCTCCGCTCCTGAGAAAATGTAACAAGAAACCCACCCTGTCGGGTGGGTTTTTCTTATTGTCCGATTTTGCCGCCGTTTTTGGCGTTTTGCGTATGATATAGCTGGGAATAGATACCGCCGGTCTGCAAGAGCTCCTCGTGGGTACCACATTCGGTGATCACGCCGTCGGCGATGGAAACGATGCGGTTGGCCGCCCGGATGGTAGACAGCCGGTGGGCGATGATCAGGGTGGTTCTGCCCTGTGCCAACGCATCAAAGGCTTTTTGAATCTTCGCTTCGGTCACAGAGTCCAGAGCGGAAGTGGCTTCGTCCAGAATCAGAATGGGCGGATTTTTCAGGAAGATCCGGGCAATAGCCACACGCTGTTTCTGTCCGCCGGACAGGAGCGTGCCCCGCTCGCCCACATAGGTATCAAATCCCCCGGGCATAGCCATGATATCGTCGTAAATTTCGGCCTTCTTCGCCGCTTCCACCACTTCATCCATGGTTGCATCCGGCTTGCCGTAGCGGATGTTTTCAAAAATGGTATCCGCAAACAGGAACACGTCCTGTTGCACGATGCCGATGCTCTGATGCAGGGATCTCTGGGTGATTTTCCGTACATCCACGCCATCAATGGAAATGCTGCCTTCATCCACCTCATAAAAACGAGGAATCAGCTGGCAGAGGGTGGTCTTGCCGCCACCGGACGGGCCCACAATGGCAATGGTCTCGCCGGGCTGTACATCCAGATTCACATGATGCAACACGCCAACCCCGGGTGTGTACGAGAAGGATACATCCTCCACGCGGATGTTGCCTTTCACATTTTCCAATTTCACCGCGTCCGGGGCATCCTGAATGGTGGGCTCGGTACGCATAATGCTGACAAACCGATTCAGTCCTGCAAAACCGTTGGCAAACAGTTCCGAGAAATTGGAGAGCTTCCGCATGGGTGACACAAAAGACGCAATATACAAGGTGAAAGTAATCAGGTCCCGGTAATCCATCTTGCCTTGCATAATGAAGTAACCGCCTACACCGATGACCACCACATTCAGGCTGCACAGGAAGAACTCCATCACACTGTGGAACTGACCCATAGCCTTGTGGAAGCCTCGCTTAGAATCCCGGAACAGGCCGTTGGCGGCATTAAAACGAGCATTCTCCACAGGTTCATTCGCAAAGGCTTTGGCCGTACGCACGCCGGAAAGGCTGCTCTCGATTTCTTCGTTGATGTGGGCTGTTTTTTCTTTCACCTTTCGGGACGCATTACGCATCCGGCGACGCATGGTCATTACCAAAATCGCAAAAAGCGGTACCATAATGCCCACGATCAGTGCCAACTGCCACTGAATGGTCGCCATCACCACCACGGCACCGATCATGGTCAAAACAGAAGTCAGTAGATCTTCCGGACCATGGTGGGCCAACTCCGTCACATCAAACAGGTCAGAAGTCAGCCGGCTCATCAGCTGACCGGTGCGGTTTTTGTCATAGAAGTCAAAGCTCATGGCCTGCATGTGGGCGAATAGATCCTTACGGATGTCTGCTTCCACACGGATGCCGAAGGTATGTCCGTAGTAGGCCACAATGTAATTGAGGAACGCACGCAGCAGGTAACAGCCCACCATGATGCCCATCACGATGAAGAATGTGCGGTACATCTGCCCGGGGAGCATATCGTAAAGTGCACTCCGGGTCACCAGTGGAAACAGCAGATCCACGGCGGAGATCAGCACCGCACAGAGGATGTCCACCGCGAACAGGCCCTTGTGGTTTGCAAAATATTTGAGAAAAATAGCCAGCGGCCGTTTGTTTTGATAGTCTTTTGTCGTCATTTTTCATCACCTGAGTGTATTATACATGTTTTTATCCACTGTGGCAAGAAAAAACACATTTCTTTTGCATTTTGCTGTTTTTTTGCTATAATTGGGACAGGAGTGTGAAATATGGAAATCCTGTTTAAAAATCAACATATCGTTGTGTGCGTCAAGCCCGTGGGCATGGATTCGGAGCACGAGGTCCCTGCCGCATTGGATGGCGAGATCTATACCGTCCACCGGCTGGATAAGAATGTGGGCGGTGTGATGGTATACGCCCGTACAAAAGCCGCCGCGGCGGCTCTCAGCAAGGCCATCCAGGATGGCACCATGGTGAAGGAGTATGTGGCGTTGGTCCACGGCACGCCCCCGGAATCCGGAGACTGGACGGACTTATTGTTCAAAGATAGCAGCAAAAATAAAGTATTTGTGGTCAAAAAAGAGCGGAAGGGCGTAAAAAAAGCAAGGTTGGAATTCACCAGGCTGACAGAGGCCGATCCTGCCTTGGTGCAGATCCGCCTGCACACCGGACGGAGCCACCAAATCCGGGTGCAGTTCGCAAGTCGCGGCTTTCCCTTGGTGGGCGACCACAAATACGGTGCAAAGGACGACTCCCCTGCCCCCATGCTGTTTTCTTGTCGGCTGACATTCCCTCTTTTCGGCTCGGAGTATTGTTTTGATGACTTTCCCCAGTGGGCACAGAAATAAAACCGAAAATTTTTCATTTTTCGCTTGACAATTCTACCATTTCAGTATATAATGGCAAAGCTGTTAAGCGTACTTGCTGCTATAGCTCAGCCGGTAGAGCGCATCCTTGGTAAGGATGAGGTCGCCAGTTCAAATCTGGCTAGCAGCTCCAAAAAATCAGTCATCCCATCCGGGATGGCTGTTTTTTTATTAGCGGATACAGATTTGAAAACGCAAAACACCCTATGACCTTGTGGTCATAGGGTGTTCGTTTTGTCAGTCTAACGGGCGCATGGTGGGGAAATATATTCACCAAACTTCACGACACTCCGTTGGCCTTCATCTTCGTTTATTTGCAATGGTTTTCCGTCTCTGAACTCTTCATATTCCTTCAGGGAGCATTGCAAATTTATTGTAAACTTGTTGTCAATGCAGAATAATTGTTGTCAGGCCTTCGCGCTGAGAACCCTTACTAAAAGATATCCAGTTTTGATAGGTTTTCAAATGTTTCCCGTTTCCTGCTTTCTGTTGCCTCGGCATAGACGTCCATCGTTGTTGCAATGTTTCGATGGCCCATAATTGCCTGGATCACCTTCAGATTGTTTTCGTTTTCGCAAAGCCTGGTGCAAAAGGTATGCCTGAGATGGTGGCAGGAAAAATCCGGAAGAATGATTGGAGCACGCCGCTCTCGCTTGGCTTTTACAGCCTCCTCGGAATTGTAGCTATGAGCGATTCGCTTGATCGTTCGGTTAATGGTCTGCGGGTTGGGCACACCACCATTCCGGTTCACAAATACGAATCCGGTCATTCCATCGATAACGGTTTGATTAAAGCCATTTTCTTCCTGTTCTTCCCGCTCGAACATAAACGCTTCATACACTTGCTCCAGCATTGGAACGGTTCGGATACCCGCCTCGGTCTTAGGCTTTGAAATTCTCTGTACGGAGGTTCGGGAATCACCTACTGGGTAATACACAATACTGTGATTGATATGAATGACTCTGTTTTCAAAGTCCAAGTCTTCCCAGCGCAGTCCCAAAACTTCGCCGATCCGGCAGCCAGTACCCAGCAACACAGTAAACAGCGGCCACCAATGGTAGTACACCACGTGGTTTGCTGTGTAATCCATAAACGCCCGTTGCTGTTCAAGCGTCAGCGCTCTGCGAATACCCCTGGTTTTATCCGTTTCCTTTGCAATTTCCTTCATAACACCGTCGGAAGGATTATTGCGAATGATTTCATCCCGTACCGCAAGCTGAAATGTTGGATGCAGCAGCGTGTGGATCGTGTCCAGTGTGCTAAGCGCCAGTCCCTCTTCGTTGAGCAGGTAAAGATAAAACTGCAGGACATGAGAAAATTTAATTTCTGCAATCTTCTTTTCACCAAACGTCTCTCTAACATACTTATTGTACATATAGACGTAGTTGCTGCGAGTCGTTGCCCTCAGCTGAAATTTGGTGGAAAGATATCGGCCAAAGGTATCGTTGACCGTAGCCTTACCGGCTACATACAGATCCAAACCATCCATCTGGTCCTTTACCAGTTTCTTTTCCTTTTCACGAAGCTCTGCCAAATCATTTGCATATATGTACTTACGCCGCCCCAGCGGATCAGTATAAGTGTACATATACCGCTTATCCGAAGACCTCTGAATCTCTCCCTTCCTAAGTACCCTTCCTCGGTCATCCTTACGATTGTTTGCCATGTTATTGCCTCCTTTATGTAATGATAAAGAAGGATTCTATAGCACTTACTTTTCCTTGGATAAAAACTTCTCCAAGCTTTGCAGGGCAACATCTGTCTTTGACAGTTTGTACTCGGCAGCATATTCAATGATTTTCTTGTAAAGATCCTCCGATAAGCGAATTGTAATCGTCTTCCTTTTCGCATTTTCCATCTTTGGTCTTCCAGTTCTCATTGCACGCTACCTCCACACTGTCTTTAGTATAATTATTGTAAGACAGAAAGTCAAGCCTTAGTGCTAGAAATCCTATATATTTTCTTCATGTCTTTTCTGCTTCCATTTTTACTTTGTGTTTTAACCGTCTCCTCTCAGTATTTACAGAAGTTCTTATTGAGTTGTATATATTGACATTTTCGCTTAATTGATTTATGCTAGTAAGCATGAATGTTAATTATGGGGGTGTGCATTATGCACGAAACTGAGCAGATCATGCAAATGGCACAGGAGAATAACGGCACCGTGACATCTGCAATGGTTACCAAATCAGACCTTTCCAGGGGAATCCTCAAGTATCTGTACGATCATGGTAAGCTTGAGCAATCCGGTCGTGGAGTCTACATTCTTCCAGAGATTTTGGGCGATGAAATATATACTCTCCAAATTAGATATAAACGTGGAATCTTCTCCAACGACACTGCATTGTTCCTCTGGGGGCTCACGGACCGGACACCAAATCGGTACTGCATGACCTTTCCCGCATCCTACAACGTATCCAGTGCCAGAGCAAACAACATTAAGACTTCGCAATCCGTGGATTCCTTGTTTGAACTGGGTCTGACCGAAATTAAGACCCCTGCACAAAATACGGTAAGGATCTACAATCGAGAGCGCACCTTATGCGATATCCTCCGGAAAGGAAATCATACGGACATTCAATTAATTACCCAAGCATTCAAGGAATATGTTAGATCGCCGGACAGAGATATCTCCCTTCTTTCTGAGTATTCCAAAATCCTTAAGGTCAGCGAAAAAGTCCGCTCCTACCTGGAGATATTGCTATAAATCATGCAAAAAGGGAGACTGTAATGCCGTAGCATTACTCGTCTCCCTTTAAATGACTGGTTTTTCCGTTGTCCGCCAACTCTCAGGTCCTTACGCCCTGAATCACAATCGGATTTTTCCGTTACCCGCCAACTCTTAGGCCCACAGGTCCTACTTCTATATCGGATTTAAAGTGCCAGTCGCACTGATAGGATGACGCCCATCCTCCGTCATTATGATATACAGTATAGAGCAGATTTTCAACAATGACCTATTAAAAGCACTCAGCTTGAAGCCACTATTAGAAATATCGTTTTTGGTTATTTACTTTCATCGCTCATTTCATCAATCATTTCTTGTTGATTAATGAGCGATGAAGTGTTATAATGGGCATGAGGTGATGCGTCATGTATAATAAGAAACCACCCTTTCAGATTACAACTTCTATTCTTGATAAAATTGCAGAGATTGCAGAATTAGTTGGACAAGTTAATGCCGTATCAGGTTTAAGTACAAACCCGATGCTGCGTCGCACCAATCGTATTCGCACCATCTATTCCTCCTTGGCCATTGAACAGAACACATTAAGCCTGGAGCAGGTTACCGCTGTTCTGAACGGCAAGAAAGTTATTGCTCCGCCCAAGGATATTGCTGAAGTTAAGAATGCATACGAAATCTATGAAATTATGGACTCACTGGATCCCTACTCTGTTGATGATCTCCTGAACGCCCATTCTGTTATGACCAAGGGGTTGACGGAAGAATCCGGCTGTTTCCGTTCCGGCCCTGTAGGAGTAGTGGACAAGCAAGGCAACATTCTGCATTTCGGTACGCTGCCCGATTACGCACCAGGACTGACCAAAGAATTGCTAAAATGGGTTAAAGATAGCGATCTTCATATGCTGATCAAAAGCTGCGTGTTCCATTATGAGTTAGAAGTGATCCACCCCTTTGCCGATGGCAACGGACGAATCGGTCGTCTATGGCACACCCTCCTACTGACCCAGTGGAAGCCTATGTTTGCGTGGCTGCCGGTGGAATCCATCATTCACGACCGGCAGGAGGAATACTATTCTGCCATTAACCGCGCCAACTACGAGGGCGAGTCTACCGCATTTATCGAGTTCATGTTGTCAGCCATCAAGGAAGCGTTGTTAGAAGCCGTGCAGACCAGCGGCGCCGCAGAAAGCATGACCACCGACGAGCTGCGTTGGTATAAAATCGAACTCTTCTTGAAGAAAAATGGTACAATTACCAATGCTGATGCACGCCAGTTGTTCCAAGTATCTTCGGCAACCGCCAACCGCATCCTTGCCAAGTTGTCTGACAACGGAAAAATCCAAAGAATCCGCATTGGCAAATCTTGGGGATATACTCTAATTTAAATACTATAAAAAATCCTCTTGACAATTACGTAACGTAGGGTTATAATATCAGTACGTTACGTAGTTAGTCTGTTAAAATTTGATGCTAGGAGGATTTATATATGGAAATAAAGAAAATAAAGATGTCACCTAAAAGGGGCGGGAACGGATTTGTGTCCAGCTACTCGGTCAACATTGGAAGTACTGAAGCCAAAGAATGTGGACTGGTTGACGATACGGTTCAGAAAGTTATTGTAAAGGTAGTGGACCCAGACAACCATCAGATAACCATTAAGGAGAAGCATTACACACTGACTGACGAAATACTTCATACTGTCATGGATTATTCAACAAAGTCCAACGAGCTTACTCTCAAGATGGAACTCAGTTTACCAAGCACACAGGTATATGATGGTTATCGAGTGATTGATTTGTCGGAAATCCCCATTCCAGACCTTGATACTGATAATCCCTATGCCAACGAGCTTAGCACTCTACATAAGGAATTCTATAAGTATCTTTTAAGCCTTCCATATGAGACATTGACTGACCTTATTACTCTGATGTATATGGGAAGAGATGAAGATGCGGATATGACGTTGCCATCTACGCAAAGGTTTGCAGATTATTGGGCATATATGGAGAACATTGGGTGTTTCAGCGAGGGTTGCAAAGCAATCGCTTCTCAAGTTATGGAAAAGACGCCGCTTGTTCAGTATTTACAAAATGGTCGTAAAATCCTTTTTGCAGATGTCCAGCACGGCGGAATGTCCGCTGACGGAAGCATTGAGGGCGAGGACGAAAATAGCGATTGGCTATAGCAAACAAACTGTTCACAAAAGACTATAAACAATTTCAGTTTCAACCCCTAACTACACAACGTAAAAACCAGCATGGAACGCCCATGCTGGTTTTTTGTGCACTTCTGTTTCTCATATGATTTGAATCTTAAATTATATAATGTAAGTGCTCACAAAGAAAAGTACACATTATCTATATTCGCGTTGTGGCTATATTTTCTGAGTATTCCAAAATTCTCAAGATTAGCGACACCCTTCGCTCCTACTTGGAAGTATTGTTATAAGCAAGAAATTCATCCGGAGGACATTACCCAGATTATGGTCAAAGAAAAGCTTATCTCCATATAGCTTGTACTCCAAAATTCTGTGTTATACTGGGTTTCCTCCAGCAAATTCCCCCGCTGCTCTGATTACTTCAATTATAAATCATGGAATTTATTATTTAGTTCATATCAATGCAGGCAAACATCTCATATAACAATTTACTCCCCGTAATTGCTCGCATCACGGGGAGTAAACTATTATTCATCAAAGTTGCAAAATGTTACATGCACATTCAAAGTGCATACATAAAGTGATTAAGAAACCTCATATTCACGCAATATGTAAGTACAAGTTCCATACAAGTGATTCATGACAGATCGCGGATCATCAACCAAGAGTTTCAGTGGCTTGTCCGCATCAATTACCGGAATTCCTTCTTGTAATCTTGCAATGTTCTTCGCCATAAATCGCTCTTCAGATACTGCCGCACCTTTTTCCTTTGACGCCAAAGCGAGCATCTTTCTATACTCTTCTTCAGGAACCTCAGAGGTGAAACCCCTTCGATGAAAAAGCATCAAGCGATTTTCATCTTGGCTATCCAGATGTGAGTAAACATCTGATGCAGATAACCTTTCATATGCTCTCTTCTTTTCGCTAGACGTATAGATTACTTCTCCATTCGGTACTGTTTCAAATTCCTGATAATGCGAAAGACGCTTATGGACAGCAACGGCATAATCGGCGACATATCCTGCCAGATCCTTTTCTGATAAAGAATCAACCTGCGACCAGAACGCTCTATCAGTGAATCTCAAGTACTCATCATTCTGAGTATGTCTTTCGATATGGCGGATCAAGGTATTAGAATTAGGATATGGGGACTTATCTAGTTTAATTAATTCAGCAGACAGCATTTCCACCATTTTATCAAAAATGGCAACATGACGATTAAAAATCACCTGTGTATAAGAAAAGTATTTGCTAATTAGATACTGGTCTACAACAGAAATGCCCTTAGGCCTAATACCCACAATATCCACATCGCCGTATTTCTTTACCGCAAGATTTCGCAACAAAAGCCCGAGTTCAAACCCGCCATAACTTGTTCCTGAAAATGTCGCATCACGCATGACATAATCAATTCCGTCAGCATCTAATTCAGAGTGAATAAGTTGAACCATTGCAGAAATTGATGGATTTCTATCAACGCAACCAACAATAATATCCTCAACATCATGCAAATCAATAAAAGAACAGTACTTTTCAATGAGTGCTTTAATGTCTGGATCATTGTCAATTACTCTTGTGCCGATAGTCTCGTGGTGCATAGGCTTAGAATATCTGCTCTTCATATAGTCGATAGAACCACTTATATCATCATTCAAGGCATCAATTTCTTTTTTTACTCGGCTGTTATGATCACTAAGTTTATCGTCATTTTCAAACAAATTCTGCAAGTATACGTATTCCGTAACGTGTGATAGCGGATAATGACCTATATCATGAAGTAACCCAGCAAGCCGCAAAACTTGTCGCTGGCCATCAGTAAATATAGGATGGTAGTTTTCGTCCTTTAAATTCGATGCCATCAAGTCTGCAATGTGCATCACACCGAGCGAATGCATATAGCGGGTATGCTCTGCACCTGGAAATACCCAATTCGTAAGACTAAGCTGCTTTAAACTCTGCATCCGTTTGAATATGGGCAACTCAATGATTTCCTTCTCTACCTGTGTTAGGTCAATAAAACCGTGGACAGGATCAAGAATCCTGTCCACAAATTCTATTTTATACTCGTTTTGCTGCCGTTCTCTCTCTTCTTTTGTCAATTCCATAGCCTTATGCGCCCACCTTGATTGTATTTACAATTGCTAGAGCATCCTTGTTGGCCTCATCGTCTGACAAGTAAGGTTTAAGCCGCACCAACTCAGCAATAACATCATCTTCCTTAATTCGAAAGACATTCTTTAAATAATGGATAGATGCAATGCATTCCATCCAAGAAGAAGCATCATATTTGGTGCTTTTCTCTGCAATTTCCTTTAAACGTTTGAAAGATTCCTCAGCAAATCTACTGAAAGAAAACTCCTGTGGCTTAGCCTCATCCAACTGACTAGCTTCACAGTCCAAACTAAGGGAATATGGGCCATAAGAATCCCAGGAGAAACTATAGTCTCCAACAGCAACACCCATATTTTCCAGCAAATAAACAGCCTTTTGCAGTTTTTTGCGGTTCTCAAAATCCTCGTAGGTAAAAGAATCGCTGTAGACTTTCTCGTAGATTGCTTTCAAAAAATTATTCATAAAACAACCCCTCATCTCAAATTTATACCAACTGGGGCGACAAATATATCCATAGTATGCCCTTACATACTATGGGGAGTTCGGATATTATATCACGGCCTCACAAAAAAATCAATCTTTTTGTGCGAATTGCCTATTGACATTTTGTAGCGTTACAATTGATGTGAGACCAAGAGTATAGAAAAAGGCGATTGAGTTCGTTAGAATAAAGTTACCACACTCAACACTAACGAAAGGAACTCAACCGCCATGAATAGTGTAGCACAAAAATCCAAAAAGAACAAG
>JAZOBY010000062.1:0-1536 GCA_045596215.1 Faecousia sp. | reverse complement strand
GTACAGGCCTACGGGGGCACCTTTTTGTACGTGGCGGTCCCCGACCAGGGCACCTACTACGCCCCCTTGTATCCTTCTTATTTAAACGATGGCACCCAACGGATCCGGGCCGAAAAGGAGGCTTTTTTGGCCCAGGCTGCCCAAAAGGGCATTCCGGTGCTGGATATTGACGCCCTGTGGGCGGCCCAAGGCTTTCCCGACGGCTACGTGTATAAAGAGGACCATCATTGGACCTTTGAAGGGGGCTATGCAGCCTATGGGGAGATCCTGTACGCCCTGGGAATGGAGCAAACGGTGGAGTTTACGGTGCAGGAATGGCAGGCCCCTATGATCGGCTCCCGGGTGGTGCGGCTGTGCGATCTGATGCAGCCCTTGGAGCGGTTGCGTTATGCCACCCCCAAGGAGTGGATCCCCTTTACCCGGTATAACTGGGGCAACCAGACTCCGGCCTACGAAAACACCATTGCCCTGCCCCTGGAGGGGGATCCCATCCGCTACGGCAACTATATGGGTGGCGACGTGGACGAGACCATTATTCAAACCAACCGTCCCCAGCTTACCGATTGCCTGGTGGTGGGGGATAGCTTTACCAACCTGGTGGAGACCTTGATCTATACCGAGTTCGACGAGACCCGTTCCCTGGATTTCCGCTATTATAATAAAATGCCGATGTCCCAGTATATCGACGGGTATCAGCCTCAGGTGGTGCTGGTGCTGCGGGACGTGGGGAGTCTTTTGAATAACACCGGCAACGGCAACTTAAAATAAAAAAGGTTTCGTTTTTAACCGACACCGTTTTGATCAAGCAACGGGAAGGGGCTTTTGCTCTTTCTCGTTGCTTTTTTAAAAAAACGTTGACAAATCCGGAAAAGAGGACTATAATGTAGTTAAGTTAGCGTACGCTAACTCCATTACATCGCCGCCAAGAGCGGCAATTCTTTCGGGAGGCAGTTAGCATATGCTAACTGAAACAGAATGTCAGAAGAATTGATCGTACGCCATTGTTCTCCAACCTTAGCCGGGTTAAAGACCGGCAACCTCTTTCGTTGTTCATTTACCTGTGAAAAGGCCCTGCGGCGGGAGATCTGCTCACTCAACCGCAAGCTGGCCGCCAAGGGTCTTTGCTTCCTTCCCTTGGCCATTCAAAACAAAACGGCGCTGATCTATCTGTACCGCCCGGACCGCTTGAAGGCCGATCTTTGCAGCAAAGAGGCAGGTGCCATTCTGGCACGGCAGGGCTATTTGCCCCAACAGCCGGCCCGGTGCCTCCTCCGCCTGCGGGATCGGCTTCAAGAGGGGCAGAGCTTCCCTCACGAGATCGGCCTGTTTTTGGGCTACCCGCCGGAGGACGTGCAGGGCTTTATCCGGCAGCAAACGCCAACCTACGTGGGGCATTGGAAGGTGTATGGCGATGCAAAAAAGGCACAAGCTACCTTTGACTCCTACAAAAAATGCACCGAAGCCTACACCCGTCGCCTGGAAAGGGGACAGACTTTGGAAAAACTTGTAATTGGGGCTTGACTTTTGGTGCCGTTG
>JAZOBY010000061.1:0-3291 GCA_045596215.1 Faecousia sp. | reverse complement strand
CATCACAATGACCCGTGTAGCAAAGGGAAAAGCTTCCTCCAAACGATGTTCTGTCAGAATGATAGTAGTACCCAGCTCCCGGTTGATCTTTCCCAGCAGCGGCAGGAAATCAGCGGCAGCAATGGGGTCAAGCTGGGCAGTAGGCTCGTCCAGCACCAGCACACCCGGCTGCATCGCCATAACCGATGCAAGGCTTAGTAGCTGCTTCTGTCCGCCGGACAGCTCCGTGACATTCTTATAAAACCAATTCTCAATACCGAAGAATGCGGCAATCTCAGCCACTCGGCGGCGGATGGTAGGGGTATCATATCCTAAGCTTTCCAAGCCAAAGGCCAATTCGTGCCATACCTTGTCGGTGACCACTTGATTCTCTGGGGATTGCAGAACATACCCAATCTGCTGCGCCTGCTCTCTTTGGGAGAGTTCCGATAGCAGTGTTCCTTGATACCGGATCTCACCGGAGAAAAGACCATGGGGTGTCAAACAAGATTTCAAATGCCGCAGAAGTGTGGACTTGCCGCAGCCGGAAGGGCCACAGAGGATCACAAACTCACCTTGCTGAACCGTAAAGGAAATATTGCAAAGGGCCTTTTTCTCACCCTCTGGGTATGTAAAATCTACATTTTTGAATGAATAGCTTTCCATTTTCTCTCCTCTAAGTAGTTCAGCACCACAGGCATTAAACACATAATCAAATACACAAACTGAAAAGAAAGGGTCACAGAGTTCAAGCCAATATAGCGGATGCTGGGGAAATACCGGAATCCGAATGCAGATACAATTACACCAGCCAACAGGTAGAATCCGCAGAAACCCAAATAGATCAGCGCCATCTTATCCCGGTCATCAAAGCGGTAGATGGAAAATGCGGTACGGCCTTTCAGACCGTAACCCCGGCTCTTCATACTGTCAGCGGTCTCAATGGCATTTTCCAGTGCCCATGTAACCATAATGGACAACACTGTAATGGCGATCTTCGTCCGGTGCCAAAGAGAGCCTTGCGAAATATCTCTGCCGATGCTCCGCCGGGCATCCACCACCGCATCCATCTGCGCCTTGAACTTGGGGATAAACCGCAGAGTCATACTCAGCACCAGGGACATCGCCGGGATGATGCGACCAAAGAGATAGATGAATTTATCGGAGGTAATCACCCGATTAAAATTCACAAACCAAAGCATCACCGTGGCGACCATCACGCCGGCAGACAGACCGTAGAGTATGCTCTCCAAGGTCAGCGGATTTCCTGTGGGGAAATACAGCAGAATGGTGATGCCCTCATGGCTGAAAGCAGGATTCATAAAGGCTGTCAGCAGCATAATAGGCAGACACCATTTCAATGTGAACAGCACCGCTTTCTTTCCCTCGGCCTGCACAGCATAAAGGCAAGCGCAGGCAAGAGAGATCCCTTGCGCCAAAGGGTGATTCAGTGCCATGGAAAAACCGATCACCAAGGTAAAATATAGAAAGTTCACCAAGGGATGGTACTTTGAAAATTGATCAACCATACTCAAAACAGATTCTTTCCGCCGATATCATTGCCCAAATCGCAGGTGTAGCGCCACTCTACCACATCGCCGTCTTGCAGCTGATAACGGGAACAGCCGTAGTTGGGATACCAGCCGTTGACCCGGTACATCCAACCGGACAGAGCACCGCAGTCGAACTCATATAGATTGTGGATACCTTCAATGTAGGCGCTGTTGTAGATAGGTGTCCAGGAGGATTCCAAGTGGATACCTTTTTCTTTGCAGACCCGCCGCAGCACATCGAACACAGATTCTCCCTCATAGAAGGTAACGGTTGTGGTGGCAAGGATCGCACCGCCGGAGGGAACCATTTCCAGCTTTTCGGGGTCCAACTGATCCAGATTATTCAAAATGGTGGAACACTCAATGGAGAAGGTACAAGTATAGGTCCTGCCCTTATCCACTTCCTGATCTTCTGGCTCCACCGGCTTGGGTTTGCCCTCCGGAATGGGATCGGTAAGATACTTATCCTTGCCGTCGGTATAAACCTGATCGTCACCGCCCTGGGGTTTTGAGAGGTAATCATCACCAGCGGTTGTAGGGGCCGTTGTTTCCTCGGTGGGATCGGAAGGGGTATTTTCATCATTGGGAAGTACATCCGCCCGAATAACCAAGTCCCTCACAGAGCCGTCCAAGGTGAGATTTAAAATAGTGGTCTTGCTGCCGGTGACAGAAACAGATGCCACAGCCTTTTCACTTACATAGGCTGTTGCACTTTGGGCATCCCATTCCTCGTTCAAATAAATAGAAAGTAATGCAGAAAAACCAAAGGCTGCTTCCTGATTTAGAACCACCCGAATGTCACCGGCTGCAGTTTTGCTCAGTTGCACACCCAGGTTGATTTCTTTTGGATCGGTAATATCGCTGCCAAAGATGGTCCACTCATATTTATAATCGCTGGATTTTCCGGTAAATACACCGATGGCATTTTCCTGCCTTACTTGCTTTACAACATTCGCTTTGATAACACCGTTCTCAGGAATGGAAACCGGCTCTTTTAAGTTTACGCTGCCCCAGTTGCCTTCGCAGGCACAGAGGGAAAGCGTTATGGTAAAAGCCAATAAAAGGCTCAGTATTTTCTTCATCATTATTCTCCTACTACGATCTTGCCGTTTTTAACCTTTAATGTATCAGTTGTCATGGCAAGGCTTTGGGTTTCGTCAGATGCAGCAAATACCGCATCTTCCACGATCAAATCAAGAACGTCACCGGAACGGCTACTTCCTCGCAGCCGGAATTTCAGCCGAAGTACCACATTGTAGTCTTCAGCCAGGAGTTCCTTAGTAAATGCATTTTTACCACCGGTCATATCCAGGTACATAATGTTGATGAGGCCGGTATCATTGCTGTTTTGCACATTGCAGCTCCAATCCGGAAGCTGCTGACCTGTACTGTTTTCATCGCTTAGGATGAAAATGTTGCCTTCCTCCACACCGAGGAATTCTAACCGGGAGGAATCAAATGCGATGCTCATACTCATTGCAGGATAACGGGCATCTCCCAAATCGGATATGGTCACATCCAATGTAAATTCGGACCTTTGGGAAGATGATAGCTTTTGGGGTGTTTCCACCGTCAAAGTCGGTTCGTTGACGGCAGGATCATTGCCGCACCGTACCAGCAGCAATACAACTGCTGCTATCAAGACACAGACACCGACAATCCATGGCCATCTTTTTTTAATAAACTGCTTCATAGAAACACTCCCTAGCAAAGGTTGGGTGGGAGAGTGTATCCCCCACCCAAAGAATGATTACTGATT
>JAZOBY010000060.1:0-2913 GCA_045596215.1 Faecousia sp. | reverse complement strand
TATTGCGATTTGTTCTGGATATTATGGTATTACCTTTTTTCGGTTGACATTTAGGGTAGTATCGTGTATACTGTGTTCGCAAGTAAATATTCCGTTTAAGTGCTTGTGGATGTGGTAACAGCACCACAAGAGAATAGATAACCGGGTGAGAATCCCGGACGGTACCGCCACTGTAAGTGGGAAGGTGTTGTGCAAGGCGAAAGCCGGTCATTGGAGAAATCTGAGAAGGCCGCACAATACTTATGATCCACAAGTCAGGAGACCTGCTCAAATGAGGTAAAAACACTAGGGTCTGCAAGTACGGAGCCTGTGGTTTTTTGTTGCGGAAAAACGGCTGCAGCGGCCCAGTATAGGGTTGCTGCAGCTTTTTTGCTGTGACCGTCTGCGTGTGGATTCCCACTTCTGCACGGATTGCCCTGGCGGTCACAGTCCGCAAACCAACTGAATATTGCTTTATTGATGCTGTTTGGGAATCCGGTGGGAATCCGGAACAACCGTCCATTGCTGTGTCTTAGTCAGCGAGCCTGCCGCATCAATTGGGTTTATCACGCTTTGACAGGAGAGTGCAGCCTAATTTATCCGTACTTGCGGATAAATTGGTTGCACTTTTTTGTTTACGGGAAAACCACAAAACAGTAAGGGAGGGATGCAAGTGACACCCGAAGAAAAGAAGGCCTGGGCGGAGGACCTTCTGCGCTGCAAGTGCCAAGAATTGGGAAGACTCCCCACAAAAAAAGACTTCGATAGTGCAACTTGCGCCCAGATCAAGGCTTACCTTGGGCCGTGGCCCCGCGCACTGGAGTCTGCAGGATTGAAAGAACCCAAGGTAAAGAACAACCAAGCATAAGAAAGGACGATTCTATTATGCGAACAACCAAGAAAATCTTAAGTATGATCCTCGCCTTTGTGATGGTGCTGGGTCTGCTGCCTGCCACCGCCTTTGCGACAGGCGCAAACAATGTTTACATCTCCGTCAGCTTTGACGGTCAGTACATCAATGGCAAAAACGGAAGCCCCATTGTGTATATCCCCGTATCCTTTGATGAGATCGAATCCATCGATCTTAACGAATACGGTCTTAGTGAGTATCTGTATGACCCCGATGGTGACGGTACTTATGAGACCACTGCTCTGCAACTGATCATCTACGCCCACGAGAACATCTACGGCGGCAGCTGGAGCGATGTCAACTTCACCGGTGGTGCAGGCAGTTCCTACTTCCAGGGCGGTATTTTTGGTTTTACCGAAAACCTGAACTACTTCCTCAACGGTGAGTTCCCCATTGATGAGGCTCTGTCCGAAGGCTCATCCTTTGCAGTAGGCGCAACCTCTGACCACATCATTCTGGAACCCGGCGACTTCATCGATATCGCCAGCTTCACCAGCTTTGCATTCCTGTGGGACAGCAATGCCGGTTTTCATCTGTTTGCCGATGCCAATGATGGGTTTGTCCATAACTACACCGCCAAAGCCGGTGAAGCTGTGGATGTAAAGTTGCTGCGCTCCTATAGCAATATGGCCGACGGAACTCCTGTTCTTGCAGCAGAAAGCGGCTATGAAATCTCCTACGGTGCAGCATTTGGTACTGCCGACGGCACACTCACAACGGATGACAGCGGTTGTGCGTCTGTTACCTTTAACCAGGCAGGTACCTACTATCTGTGGTGCAACGGCAACTACGGCATTGATGCAGATCCCGAAAATATCGTGTCCTCTCCTGCCTACGCTACTATTACTGTAACTGCGGAAGAGGAATCCGAAGAACCCCGTGAATCCCAAGATGTTTCCGCAGTTCTGAATGCAACAATGGCGCAGATGGCTGCTACGGTCACGGAACCTGCATTTGGTACTACTTCAGGTGAGTGGACGGTATTCGGCCTGGCCCGTGGCGGTTACTATGCCAAGGATAATACCTATTTTACCGATTACTATGACCGCATTGTGGAAACTGTGAACACCACCGCAGCCTCTGTCAATCTGAATGGTGCCCTTCACAAAAGCAAGTCCACCGATAACTCTCGTCTGATCGTTGCCCTGTCTGCCATTGGCAAGGATGCCACCTCTGTGGGCGATTGGGATCTGGTGGAGGCTTACAGCGCAAATGGCTTTACTTGGATCAAAAAGCAGGGCATCAATGGCACCATTTGGGCGCTGATCGCACTGGATTCGGGTGATTATGCCACCACCGACACCACCATCCGCCAGCAGTGCTTGGATTCTCTTGTGTCCTTGCAGCACGATGACGGTGGTTGGTCTTTGATGGCCAACAAAACCTACGCATCTGACCCCGATATTACCGGTATGGCGCTGGTTGCCCTGTATCCCTACCGAGATCAGCCTGCGGTGGCTGCCGTTTGCGAAGAGGCCATTGCCTGCCTGTCCGCAATGCAGCACGATAACGGCACATTTGCTTCCGGCGGTGCGGAATGTTCCGAAAGCTGTGCATGGGCCATCATCGCCTGTACCGCTTGGGGCATCAACCCCGATACAGATCCCCGCTTCATTAAGAACGGCAACTCTGCCGTAGATGGATTGCTGGCTCATTATGTGGAAGAGGAAGCTATGTTCCAGCATGTCATCGGTGGCGGCGCAAATGCCATGGGTACGGATCAGGGCTGCTATGGCCTGGTTGCTTATGACCGCTTTGTGAAGGGCAAGACCGCTCTTTATGACTACTCCGATGTGACCTTTGAGGAAGATACGGTTGTAGCCGGAAAGCCTACTGCGACCTTGGGCCTGCCTGCACAGATCACCGACGATGTGGGCAAGACGTTTAACGCTGTTATAACCCTGGACCAGTGGGACAACACCGCTGGCTATAAGCTTATCGATCTTATTATGAATGTACCTGAGGGATTAAGTGTTACCGGTGTTACTGCCGGCAGCCGTCTGGCAGGTGGCGAAGTCAGCTAT
>JAZOBY010000059.1:0-29345 GCA_045596215.1 Faecousia sp. | reverse complement strand
CGGGCTCACCGCACTTGGAGCAAACTGCTACGCTGGGAGCAGACAGCTTCCAGTTGGAACCACGGCGCTTATCGCGACGGGCCTTGGATACTTTACACTTAGGGACAGCCATGGATGACACCTCCTTGGTCAAACTGCTTTCTTTGGCAGCATTCTTTTACTTACTTCTCGAGAAGCTGCCGTAAAGCAGCAAAACGGGGATCCAACTCTTTTTGGCAGGTACAGGGGCCATCATTCAGGTTTTTACCGCATCTGCAGCATAGTCCCTTACAATCCGGCTTACATAACAGCTTGGAATCCAGATTCAGCACAAATACCGTGCGGACAATGTCTTCCAGGACTGCATTGTCACCCACCAGAGGGAATACCCATTCATCTTCGTTTTCTTCATTGCTCACTTCCGTTACCAGTACCACATTGATTGGAAGGTCCACATCCTTCTCAAAATCCCGGGCACAGCGATCACAAACGCCGTGAATTGTGGTATGGACAGAACCGGTCATCATCAGCACACCGGCGGTATTACGTACCGTACCAGAAGCCAGCACCGGCTCATTGACCGGATAGCTTTCGCCGTATTGAAGATCACTCAGGTCCACGCTGGTTGAAAAGGGAACGGATGCACCGGGACAGTCTATGATCTTAGAAAGTCCTAAAAGCATAGTTTCCCCCTCCTCGCAGTCATGCTTAGATATTATATATACTTTTGCGGCATTTGTCAAATGTTATTTTTAAAAAAGTATTGGGTTTTGGGTTATTTTTTCTTTTCGCCGTTCTATCAGCTTTTGTTGGGACATACCCTGTTGTAGACCATGGCAGGATCCTTAATCCTGCCGGATGAGGAGGCAGGCTATGGAAAATATTTATGCAGACATCGTCGCCAGAACCGGCGGAAATATTTACGTGGGCGTTGTCGGGCCGGTGCGTACGGGAAAATCAACTTTGATCAAACGCATCATGGAGCAATTGGTGATTCCGGGAATTGACGATCCCTATCAAAAAGAGCGGGCCCGGGACGAACTTCCCCAAAGCGGTTCCGGCCGGACGATCATGACTTCGGAACCGAAATTCGTCCCGGAGGAAGCTGTCGAAATTTCCCCGGACGGAAAAGTAAAGCTGCGGGTGCGGATGATCGATTCAGTGGGATACATGGTTCGTGGTGCGGTAGGTGCTGACGAAGACGGTGAACCCCGGATGGTCACCACGCCTTGGTATGACCATGAAATTCCCATGACGGAAGCCGCGGAATTGGGAACAAAAAAGGTAATGGATGAGCATTGCTCCATTGGTCTGGTAGTCACCACCGACGGTAGTATCACCGATATTGACCGATCCGATTATTTGGATGCGGAGCGGCGGGCAATTCAGGATATGCGTGCCACCGGAAAGCCTTTCCTGGTCATTATCAACACACGCTATCCCAATTCTCCTCAGGCGGCGGACGTGAAAGCGTACTTAGCCCGGGAATTTGGTGTGGATGCGGCTATTGCCGACTGTCAGGCGTTGGATTCCGGGGATATTGCCGCATTGTTGCAGGATCTGCTTTACACCTTCCCCATGCAGGAACTGAAAATCTATTGCCCCCGGTGGATGGATGCATTGGAAGCAGATCACCCGGTAAAAGCGGCACTTTATGAGACGCTGCTTCGCTCAGCTGAACAAATTGGAGCAGTTGGTCAGGCGGAAACCGCATTGGCAGAGCTGACTCAGATCCCCCAGCTGCGTTCCTACACTGTCCGGGATATCGATCTTGGGAGTGGCAGTGTTTCCTGTCATTTGGAATTCCCGGAAAGCCTGTTCTATCAGATTCTCAGCGAAAAAACCGGCATTGCCATTGAAGATGAGACCCAATTACTGCGATTGCTGATAGAACTCAGTCAGGCAAAGCAGGAATACGATAAGATTTCGGATGCCCTTTCCGCCGTCAAGACCACCGGATACGGTATCGTCATGCCGTCGGCAGAGGAAATGGCATTGGAAACGCCTCAGATTTTGCAGAAAAACGGAGCGTACGGGGTGAAACTGAAAGCCGGTGCACCGTCCATCCATATGATTCGTGTCGACATTGACACCGAGATCAGCCCCATGGTTGGCAGCGAGCAACAGTCCCAGGATCTTGTCTCTTACTTAACCGGCGAAGACCCGGATAAGCTCTGGCAGAGCAATATTTTCGGCAAATCCGTCTATGATTTGATCCAGGAAGGACTGACCGCCAAGGTCATCCGGATGCCCGAGGATGTACGTATGAAATTCCGGGGTACACTATGCCGCATCGTCAACGAAGGTGCAACGGGATTGATTTGTCTGATTTTGTAATTACCGCACACACCCAATGACCTTCCCCCTCGGGGGAAGGTGGATTTTTGCAAAGCAAAAAGACGGATGAGGGGATGGTCGATATGCGAACCCCTCATCCGTCAAAAATCAAAGATTTTGACACCTTCTCCCTGGGGAGAAGGTTTTTATTCTGCGTTTTTCAGTTTTTTCGCCATGATCTGGACCACTGTGGCACAACGATGTGCCGCAAGGGCTTCAAAAGTGGGATAGTCCATATCCGCACTGTCGTCCGCCTTGTCAGAGATGGCCCGGAGAATCACGAAGGGTACACCGTTGCGATATGCCGCTTGGGCAATGGCACCGCCCTCCATCTCCGTACACAGGGCCTGTGTATGTTCAATAATGGTGTTTTTCACAGCCTTGTCACAAATAAACTGGTCGCCGGTGGCAACTCTGCCCACCCTGACATGACCGGGATTCACTGCTTCTGCGGCGGACATGGCGTATTCCACCATGGTTTCATCCGCCGGGAACGCAATCACATCCATCCCCGGCACTTTGCCGTGGGGATAGCCAAAGCCGCCACAGTCAAAATCGTGGTACATGGCATCCCGGCTTACCACCAGGTCGCCGATATCCAGCTCATTGCACAGCGAGCCGGCAATGCCGGTGTTCACCAAATGGGTGACCCCGAAACAGTCGCACAAAATTTGCACGCACAGTGCCGCGTTGACCTTTCCCACGCCACATTGCACCACCACTGTAGGCAGGCCTTCCAAGGTTCCGTCGCAGAACTCCATTCCGGTACGCCAGGTAACGGTCTTATCCTCCATATTCTCTTTCAGTGCTTCCACTTCGATCTTCATGGCACCGATGATTCCAAGCTTCATAGTTCTCCCTCACTCCGGGTAGACCAGGCGGTCATCCTCAATATTTTCCAGCAAATCCGCATATTTTTTGCCCCAGTAATTGGCCATGGGCAAATTCATATCCAAGTAATTTCCGCAATCCTTGGCAGATGCCCCGGGTACCTCGCCCCGGAAATCTGCGATAAAGCGGAAGCAATCCCGCACCAGGGGCAGTACATCCTGAGATGTCAAGTCTCCGGCCAGCAGCAGATAAAAGCCTGTGCGGCAACCCATAGGTCCAAAGTACAGCACCTTATCCTTCCATGTCGGCTCGTTACGCAGATAGGTGGCCGCCAGATGCTCCATGGTATGCACCTCTGCGGTGTTCATCACCGGCTCGTCGTTGGGTTTTGTCAGTCGCAGGTCAAAGGTGGTAACGGTCTCCTGCCCTATCCGGTCTTTCCTGGATACATACAGCCCCGGCTGTAACTTGATATGGTCAATGGTAAAACTTGTGATCTTTTCCATACTGTCTCCTTTTACTTTGTTCCTGTTATTATATCGCAAAACCACTCCAAAAGCAAGAAAAATGCAGTCCAACCATCCGTTGAGCGGCACTCAACCGGCTGTTGATAAGAAAATTTTGCAATTCTCCAAATATTTGATAGCATTTTTCATCATTTTATGGCATAATGAAGCCACAAATACAAGGAGGTATCCTTATGGAACAAACTTTGGGTAAGCGGATCGCTGAAAACCGCAAACGCATGAAACTGACCCAGGAGCAACTGGCAGAAAAGCTTGGCGTCACCGCCCAGGCGGTTAGCAAATGGGAAAATGACCAATCCTGCCCGGATATTGCCATGCTCCCCCAACTGGCAGAGATCTTCGGCATTTCTACCGATGAGCTGCTTGGCCGGGAAGCACCCCCACCCACCTATCAGGGTGAAGTGGTGGAAGAAAATGAGCCTGAGGGTGTCCATTTTCAAAATAATAACTGGGAATTCCATTGGGACGCCGGACGCAAAGGTGCACTATCCTTTGCACTTCTGGTACTGTTGGTCGGCGGTCTGACTTTGGCAGCCCGTATTCTTTCCTGGGATGTGGGCTTTTGGGATATTATGTGGCCCTCTGCTTTCTTGGTTTACGGTTTGAGCCGCCTTTTCGGAAGATTCTCCCTTTTTTCCTTTGGTGCTACCATGATCGGTGCATACTATCTGGTTGAGAATTTGGGCATTTATTCCTTGGATATTGCCGGTGACCTGGTATTTCCCCTCATCGTGGTTCTGCTCGGTTTGGGACTTTTGATTGACGCACTGCGTAAACCAAAAAAGCCTAAATTCACTTTCCGCCATAAGGGTGGCGAACACAAAAAGGCACACAGCAGTATGAACGAGAATGGGGAAAGTTTCGATTGCAGTGTCAGTTTCGCGGAAAATACATACACAGTGACCCTCCCCCGTCTCTCCTCCGGTGAGGCAACTGTCAGCTTCGGTGAATTGACCCTGGATCTGACCCAGTGCGAAGAGATCGCAGACGGCTGTGACCTGGATCTTTCCTGTTCCTTCGGCGATCTGCGTTTGCTGGTGCCGAAATCCTGCCGGGTCGTGCCGGATATCTCCACCTCCTTCGGTTCTTCGGAAATCACCGGCCATCCGGACTCAGACGCAACCACTACCATCCATGTTGACGGAAGTGTCTCCTTTGGTGAAATTGAAATTCACTATGTTTGATATTGCAAAACCGCCCCAGCCGGGGCGGGTTCCTTTTTATGCAATTCCCAAATTAGTTTCTGTGTCAGCCTGGTTCTGTGCATAGTACTGATTCGCAGTTTCCAGGCCGGAACCCACAATATTCATGGTGCGGTCATAGGACTCCCGGCAGGAATTCAGAAGTTCTGCCGACATTTCCCCATTTCCCTGCCAATTGCTTTCATCATCCATGGCAAGAATCTCAAAAACCGTCTTCCCGGCCTGTGAATAACGGTTCACCCATGTGGGGATCACCTTTGCCTTTTCCAGCAGAACCGTTCCGTCGGAATATTTGACAAACGTGACCTGGAACAGCATGCCGTCCTCTGTTTCGGCAGGGTAGCTCTCCCCTCTGCGGATATTGGACAGCAGATTGCCGGTAGAATACAGGCACAGGGTTTTCTGACTTTCGTCATTGGCATTGGTCAGCAGTTCCACCGGCTGGGGTACATGGGCGTGGTTGCCCACGATCACGTCAATGCCCATGTTGCACAACGCCTGTGCCATTTCCTTTTGGGTAGCGTTGGCCTGGGTGTGATATTCGTCGCCCCAATGGATGTAGAGCATTACCACTTCCGCACCGTCCGCTTTCATGGCATCCAGTTCTCCGGATAGCTTTGCATAAAAGCCATTCAGATCACTATAACTGAAGGAATTGACCAATGCAGTGGCCTCTGCCGTCAACGGAATATAATTCAAGGATGCGTTGCCGTTTTCATTGAACCCGGTATTGTAGGTGTAGTTGATCATACCGACGTTGATATTGTTGATCGTTTTGACGATGTAGTTTTTATCTTCCTGGGTGTAGCGTGTTCCGATATAGTCCAGATTTCGATCCTTGATAACCTCCTGCGTACGCATAAAGCCCTTGATACCAGTATCAAAGCTGTGGTTATTGGCCGTCAGCAACATATCAAACCCGGCGTTTTTAGCCGCATCCACAATGGCATCCGGTGCATTGAAGCAGGGATAGCCGGAATATGGGTAACCGTTGTCCTCACCGCACAATGTTCCTTCCATGTTGGCAACCGCATAATCCACCTGCGATACAAACTGGGAGAACACGGAAAAAACATTATCATAATCGTATGTATCCGTTTCCTTATCATATCCGCTTTGGATGAGTCGGTTATGCAGCAGAATATCCCCAGACACACCGATGGTGGCAGAGTGGAGCTTTGTAATTGCGGGTTTGGTAGACGGCTCTGACACCGGCACACTGGAAGATGGCTTTGTGGAAGCTGTGATCTGATTTTCCATCTGCGTTCCATCCTCTGTCTGCGGCATCAACAACTGTCCACCAACCACCGCAAGACCAACCAAAGAGACCGCGATCAGAATACACCCGATCCATACCCGGATCTTGCCCCCGGTACCCTTCCGCACTTTATACTGTCCTGCCATTTTCTCTATCCTTTCGAGTGTTTTCTTCATTATACGACGAATAACCGGAAAAGTAAACCGGTAATCTTTCACTTGCCATGTTTCTCTATTTGACAAATGCCCTTTTTCGCATTAAAATGATGCTGAGATTTAACAATGAGGTGATCCCTATGGATAAAAAACTTGGATTGGAAACTCTGTGCATTCAGGCCGGCTATACCCCCGGTAACGGCGAACCCCGGCAGATCCCCATTATTCAGAGTACCACTTTCAAATACGCCACTTCCGAGGACATGGGCAAGCTCTTTGACCTGGAAGCCAGCGGCTATTTCTACTCCCGTCTGCAAAACCCCACCTGTGATGCTGTCGCGGCGAAAATCGCGGCTTTGGAAGGCGGTACTGCCGCTATGCTCACCGGTTCCGGTCAGGCAGCCAACTTCTTCGCCATGTTCAATATCGCTTCCTGCGGCGACCACATTGTATCCAGCTCTGCCATCTACGGCGGCACGTTCAATCTGCTCAGCGTTACCATGAAGCGGATGGGCATTGATGTGACCTTCGTCAGTCCCGACTGCTCGGAAGAAGAACTGAATGCGGCGTTCCGTCCCAACACCAAGCTGGTATTCGGCGAAACCATTGCCAATCCCGCTCTGACGGTGCTGGATATTGAGAAGTTTGCCAAGGCGGCCCATGAACACGGCGTTCCCCTGTTTGTAGACAACACGTTCGCAACGCCCATCAACTGCCGTCCCTTTGAATGGGGTGCAGACATCGTAACTCACTCCACCACCAAGTATATGGACGGCCACGCCAGTGCTGTGGGCGGCTGTATCGTGGACAGCGGCAAATTTGACTGGACCAAGTATCCGGACAAATTCCCCGGACTGTGCACCCCGGACGACAGCTATCACGGTGTCACCTATACCGAACGTTTCGGCATTGCAGGTGCATTCATCACCAAGTGTACTGTGCAGCTGATGCGTGACCTGGGTTCTATCCAGTCTCCCCAGAGTGCCTTTATTCTGAATCTGGGCTTGGAAAGCCTGCCTTTCCGTATGAAACAGCATTGCTCCAACGCTCAGAAAATCGCTGAGTATCTGCAAAGCAATGAAAAAGTGACCTGGATCAAGTACTGCGGCCTGAAAGGCGACAAGTATTACGACCTGGCGCAGAAGTATCTGCCCAACGGCTCCTGCGGTGTCATCGCTTTCGGCCTGAAAGGCGGCAGAAGTGCAGCCGAAACCTTTATGAAGCACCTGAAACTGGGTTCTATCGAGACCCATGTGGCCGACTCCCGTACCTGCTGTCTGCACCCCGCTTCCTCTACTCACCGTCAGATGACGGACGCGGAGCTGGATGCCGCCGGCGTGGGTGCAGATCTGATCCGGCTCAGCTGCGGTCTGGAAGATGCGGATGATCTCATCGCCGATCTGGCACAGGCCATCGCTCAGGTGTAAGGCATGGCTGATCAGTATTCCCGCACCCGGCTTTTACTGGGGGAAGAGGGTCTTTCCAAGCTACGCCATGCTCGGGTCGCCATCTTTGGCCTGGGCGGCGTAGGCGGCTATGTGGCAGAGGCCTTGGCCCGCTCCGGCGTTGGGCAATTGGATCTGGTGGACGATGATACCATCAATCTGACCAATCTGAACCGACAAGTGCTGGCCCTGCACTCCACCATCGGCATGAGCAAGGTGGATACCGCCCAAAATCGGATTTTAGACATTGATCCCACCATTCAGGTTCGCACCTACAAAACCTTCTATCTGCCCGAAACAGCAGATCAGTTTGATTTTTCTCAATACGATTACGTCATTGATGCCATTGATACCGTCACGGGGAAACTGGAGCTGATTGCCCGGGCAAAAAGTGCCGGCGTTCCCATTATCAGTTGCATGGGAACGGGCAACAAGCTGGATCCCACCGGATTCCGGGTTTCGGATATTTCGAAAACCTCCGGCTGTGCTCTGGCACGAATCATGCGAAAAGAATGTGCCAAACGGGGCATCAAGGGTGTCAAAGTTGTTTGGTCCGATGAATTACCTCTGGAACCCCAAGTTGATCCCAATGAATTTCAGGAAGCACAAAGGGAAGGATCCTCCCGTCGTGCTCTCCCCGGCTCTGCGGCCTTTGTTCCCGGCGTTGCCGGTCTCATCATGGCCGGTGAGGTCATAAAGGATTTGAGTACATAAAGAAGCCTCCCAAATGGGAGGCTCTTTTTTATTTCAATCGTTTGGCAATCTCATTGGACAGTTTTGCAAATTCCGGGATGCCCAATGTCTCACCACGGACATTTTCGTCAAAGCCACAAGCAGCAATCACTTCCGCCGCCCCCTCTTTTCCCAGCTGTGGGAATCCGGAGGCAAGGCCGTTGCTCAGTTTTTTCCGACGCATGGCGAAACTGGCACGCACTGTACGGAAGAAAACATTCTGATCCTGCACGTCCCAGGGACGCTCTTTGCGAACGCGAAGGGTAATGACCGCCGATGTAACCTTGGGCTGGGGCATAAAGCAATGGGCAGGAACATCAAACAACAGCTCCGGCTCGGCATAGTACTGGCAAAATACCGTAAATGCGCTGTAATCCGCCGTTCCCGGTGCGGCAGCGATTCGCTGGCCCACTCCCTTCTGCACCATCACCGTCTCCTGGTCAAAGCATTCCGCTTCCAAAAGTGCGGACAAGATGGGCGATGTGATGTAATAAGGCAGATTGGCACAGGCAGCCGGACGCAAACCGTCAAATTTCTCCTTTACCAACGCGGGAATGTCCAATTTCAGGACATCATCCCACAGGATTTCCAAATTCTCAAATTCTCCCACCGTTTGTGCCAGGATGGGCTTTAATCTGCCGTCTACTTCCACGGCACAGACCTTCCCTGCCCGCAGGCAAAGCTGCTGCGTCAGCGGGCCGATACCCGGGCCGATCTCCAACACGCCGGTGTTTTCATCCACCCCGGAATCCAGAGCGATCTGCTCCGGTACCCAGGATGCAATCAAGAAATTTTGACCCTTGGCTTTGGAAAAATGAAATCCATGCTCAGCAAGCAAGGGCTTCATCACTTGAATATCACAAACATTGATCATAAAAAGACCGCCTTTCTTCCGGTAGTATACCAAAAGAAAGGCGGATTTGCAACTATTATCCAAGGAAATAGATCGTGCAATTGCGAATACCGAAACGATTGCACTCAGCCACGGTATCAAAATACAGATCAACGCGTTTGCCCTTGATGGCACTGCCGCAGTCCTCTGCGGTGGCGATGCCGTAGACATACTTGCCATCGTTGGTTATGATGAACATCCGGGTGCCGTAGGGAATCACCGTAGGATCCACTGCAATAGCTCCCACGCGGCACTTTGTGCCGATGTAGTTATACTCTGTACAACCGGGATCCAGATTGTTGTAGGCCGTTGCCTTAAACTGATCCTTATGGGTGTAGGTCAGATATTCTCCGTCGGGGGTGATGATATAGCCGTCACCGATGATGGGCTCACCGGTAAACTGGGGACGGATCAAAGAGGCAGGCAAGTCGTTACTGTGGGGCTCCACGGATTTGCCGGTTCCCACTGCGATCACAGAATTGATGGGCTGAACCGTCACTTCCTCGCTGGTGACGGTACGGCTTACTTCTTCGCCGCCGACATAAATCACCTTGGCCTTGCACAGCATCTGGCCGTCTACGCCCTCTGTCAGCACGACCTCTTCGCCCTTGGGCAGGGTGGGTTCGTCGCAATAGGTGATTTCAAAGGGAACGATGGTGGTGTAGGTCTCCTCCACCTCAACGCTGCGAGAGATGGAAATGTTCAGACCGTCAAAGGTCTGGGAGTTCAGAGGTACGGAAACCACATCCTCATTGGTCAGGATCAAATCCAACCGCTCCAGCAAAGATTCCACAGTCTCACCGTAGCTGACCACATCCAGAACATTGCCGCCGTAGTTAACGGTAACAGATTGCTTGCGTTGTACGGTGATTTCAGAAACACCCAATGTGGACTGCGTTACGAAGGTATCATCCTCACCAAGTTCCAAACCGGCTTCGTCCAGAACTTCGGCGGGATCCGTTGCATAAGTGGTGTGGATCACGACCTTGCCACTGTCATTGATCAGATAAGTATTCTTTGCGAATACAGTCTGACTCAGCAGTAAGACGATACAGATCACCGGCAGAAGCAACGCAACAAGACGCATGGGTCTTGACATCGCCCGGGTGACCAAACGATTACATTCCAGCATAGAATGTACCTCCTTTCACGAATGATTAAAAGTAAAGCAAGCACCAATTTCAATTGGTATCAAAAGGTTACAAAACAGTGTATGCACGCAAACTTTGTGTATTATAACATTTTTTTATAAAAAGTCAAGCATTTTCAGTGAAATCTGATATTTCTACAACTTTTTACAAAAAATCATCAAAAATATTATGTTAACTTAAAAACGAAATATATCGTTTTTTGCACAAAGCTTACACAAGATATGGTAAAATAATGACATTTTGTTAACATAATGACGATAATTACGTAACCAGCCGTTATGGAAAACATTTTTCTGTTATGGTAACCAAAAACTGCCCTTTTTTAGGGATTTTCCCTCCCCGGGGATTGACAAAGAGCGTTTTTTATGCTACATTTGCTCCATAAAAGCTGTGATGAAGACACGTACATCCGATAAGCTTCTCAGAGAGGGATCCACTTGGTGCAAGGGTTCTGTTGTCTTACGGATGTGATACCACTTCTGAGCCGCAGGTTGGAAATAGCCTGCCGGGTGCACCCGTTACAGTGCCAATGAGTGGCAGTCTTGTACTGCAACCAGGGTGGAACCGTGGAATACTTTGTATCGCACCCCTGATCATCAGGGGTGGGTCTTTTTATGCCCTCCCCCAAATAAAAAGGAGGAAAAAACCTATGGAAAACGAAAACCTGTACACCTTTGAAAACCCGGAATACCGGAAAACCTACTGGCATACCAGTTCCCACATCATGGCTCAGGCCGTCAAGCGTCTGTGGCCGGAAGTGCAGCTGGCTATCGGCCCTGCCATTGACGAGGGATGGTACTACGACTTCGATGCTCCCTTCTCTTTCACTCCCGAGCATTTGGAAAAGATTGAAGCGGAGATGAAGAAGATCTGCAAAGAGCGTATTCGCCTGGAGCGGAGCGAGCTGCCCCGGACCGAGGCCATTGCCTGGGCCGAGGCTCAGAATGAACCTTATAAAAGGGAACTGATCGAGGATCTGCCCGAGGATGCTGTCATCAGCTTCTATACTCAGGGTGATTTCACTGATCTGTGTGCCGGTCCCCATTTGGATCACACCGGCCGTGTCAAGCACAACGGCTTCAAGCTGACCAAGTCCTGTGGTGCCTACTGGCGTGGCGACAGCAACCGTAAAATGCTGCAGCGTGTATACGGCATCGGCTTCCCCAGCAAGGAAGAACTGGATGTGTATCTGGAAAAGCAGGCTGAGGCCTTGAAGCGTGACCACAACAAGCTGGGCCGGGAACTGGAATTCTTCACAACTGTGGAAGAAATCGGCCAGGGTCTGCCCATTCTGCTGCCCAAGGGTGCAAGAGTCATTCAGACTTTGCAGCGTTGGATCGAGGACGAGGAGCAAAAGCGTGGCTATCTGCTGACCAAGACTCCTCTGATGGCCAAATCCGATCTGTACAAGATCTCCGGCCACTGGGATCACTATCTGGACGGTATGTTTGTCCTGGGCGATCCCACCGATGAAACCAAGGAATGTTTCGCTCTGCGTCCCATGACCTGCCCCTTCCAGTATCAGGTTTACCTGAACCGTGCCCGGTCTTACCGTGACCTGCCCATGCGTTTGGGCGAGACCTCTACCCTCTTCCGTAATGAGGACTCCGGCGAAATGCACGGTCTGATCCGTGTCCGTCAGTTCACCATTTCTGAGGGCCACCTGGTTCTCCGTCCCGATCAGCTGGAAGAAGAGTTCCGCGGCTGTCTGGAACTGGCCAAGTATGTTCTGGAAACTGTGGGCATGCTGGAAAACTGCTCCTTCCGGTTCTCCCAGTGGGATCCTGCCCGTGCCGGCATCAAGTACGAGGGTACTGCCGAGCAATGGGAAGAAGCCCAACGTGTTATGGGTGAGATTCTGGATAATTTGGGTGTGGAGTACGAGATCGGCATCGACGAAGCCGCATTCTACGGCCCCAAGCTGGACATCCAGTACAAGAACGTGTTTGGTAAGGAAGATACCATCGTTACCATTCAGATTGATATGCTGCTGGCTCAGAAGTTCGGTATGGAATATACTGACGCTGACGGCCAGAAGAAGACCCCCTATATCATCCACCGCACCAGCCTTGGCTGTTACGAGCGGACGCTGGCTTACCTCATCGAGCGTTATGCCGGTGCATTGCCCCTGTGGATGATGCCCACTCAGGTAAAGGTCCTGCCCATCACCGACCGGGCTCACGAATGTGCCAAGGAACTGGTTGCCAAGCTGGAAAGCGTAAACATCCACGCAGAGGCTGACTGCCGTAGCGAAAAGCTGGGCTACAAGATCCGGGAAGCACAGCTGCAGAAGGTTCCTTATATGCTGGTCATCGGTGACCGGGATATGGAAAACGGCACCGTTTCCGTCCGCACCCGCAAGGGCGAGGATCTGGGTGCAATGACTCCTGACGAATTCGTCGCCAAGTGTCTGATGGAAATCGCCACCAAGAGCAAGGAAGTTTGATTATTAATAATCTGTTTGAAACCTATTTTAATCCGTACAGCGATGATCCCTTCCATCTGCCCAGAGGTCTGATTTGCATCTGTGATCTCTTTGGTAACCAGCTTTCCAAATCTTTATATTCAACAACAGCCTCGCCACAGGGCGAGGCTGTTTGCTTTGTAGGGAACGGGTCCCGTCCCGCAGGCGGCAAGTTGCCGCCCCTACATTAGAATATTGAATATATCCAATAAATAAACCCATATACCACCGACGCTAAGGTGCCGTAGACGATAACCGGCCCTGCAATCGTAAACATCTTTGCACCCACGCCTAATATGAACCCCTCTGCTTGTGTCCAGTTAGGACACAGTGTTTTTTGTCGAAACGGCTCAAATTCTTTCGATATTGCTCAAATAATAGAAGTTTACATTCATTTTTCTATGTGGTATAATAAATAAAAAAGGAGCATCACATATGAAACGTTTTTTTGCAGTTCTTATGGTTCTAGTTGTGCTGGTTTCAATTTGCGGTTGTGCCAAAACAAGCGTAAATAAAAATGCGGATGTTACTTTGTCCTTTGTTTATGGAGAGGATAATATCAGTGTTATACTAGAAGATTATGATGCCGAAAAGGTCATAGACATTCTGAATGGAAACAATTATGACCCTATTTCGTCCGGCGTTCCCTCTTGTGGTTTTGACAAGAACATTTCTCTTAAAATTGGTGGGCGAACTTTCGCGATTGCCTGTGATACTTGTAATTGTATTCAAGATCTTGGCAACCTGAGATATTTTGATATTTCCAAGGAAGATATGGAATACATTCATTCCCTATTTGAAAAATACGGCGGATATTTCCCTTGTATTTGATTTGAAAGGATTTTCTATGAACGAACTGCCAAAACGCAAACCGATTCGCATAGAAGACTATGATTATTCCACACCCGGGGCATATTTCATTACGGTCTGCACCGCGAACAGAGAGAAAATCTTCTGGTCTGACCGTAGGGGCGAACTGTGTTCGCCCGCCAATGTACCGTTGTCGGATATTGGAATTATTGTACATAATGAAATCAAAAAACTGAATACCGTGTATGATGCTGTTCGGGTTGATAAGTATTGTATTATGCCGGATCACATTCATTTTATCCTTTCCATTGATACCGATGAGAACGGGCGAACACAGTTCGCCCCTACAATTTCAAGGGTAATGAAGCAATTCAAAGGATCGATTACCAAACAGGTTGGCAGACCCATTTGGCAAAAATCCTTTTATGACCACGGAATACGAAATCAGCAGGATTATGACGAAATATGGGCATATATCGAGAACAATCCCTTAAAATACGCATTAAAAAAGGCACCGTGAAAACGGTGCCTTTTTTACGGGTGAACACAGTTCGCCCCTACCGTGATGTGTGATAGAATTCGTAGGGGCGACCTATGGTCGCCCGTTAGAACAGCGTTGTTATCCAATAGATAATTCCATAGACTACACTTGCGCTCACGCCGTACACGATCACCGGCCCTGCAATCGTAAACATCTTTGCACCAACGCCCAGAATGAAACCTTCGGTTTTGAACTCGATAGCCGGAGCGGACACCGCATTGGAAAAACCGGTAATGGGTACCAACGTGCCGGCACCTGCAATTTTTGCGATATCATCGTAAATACTAAACCCAGTCAAAATCGCTGCCAATGCCACCAAGGTCATGGACGTTGCACAGGATGCATCCAGCTTCTCCATTTCCAATGCCAGATAGCCGTTCATGATCAACTGGCCCAGGGTGCAGATCAGGCCGCCGATCCAAAACGCATTGCCGCAATCCCTCCACATGGGCGATTTGGGTGCCAGGGATTGCACCATTTTTTCGTATTCTTTTTCCGTCATGTATATCCCTCCCAAATCAGTTTGTCCAAATACAAACTTTTTATTTACAGAATGCCACTACCTGTGATATGATATAGGTTAGGATCGTAAAAACAGAGGTACAGTCATGAATTACATTGTTTTGGATATGGAATGGAATCAGCCCTGGCCCGGTTCGCCCTCTGCAAAGAAGGTGCTTCCCGTGCAGATCCGGGGCGAGATCATCCAGATCGGTGCTGTCCGGTTAACGGAGTCGCAGCAGGTCACAGATGAGTTCCAGGTTCTTATCAAACCGAAATACTACCGCCGCCTGAACCGCCGGGTCAGCAAGCTCACCGGCATCAAGGATGCTCAGCTGCGTGACGAGGGCATCCCCTTCCCCGAGGCCATGGAGCGTTTCCGCAAATGGTGCGGTGAGGATGTGATCTTCCTGACCTGGGGATTTGATGACATCACCATTCTCCGGGAAAATCTGCGGCTTTTCGGCCTGGACGAAGGCTGGACCGGTCGTTGGTACAACGCACAGATGATCTTCAACGCCCAAACCGACGGCTCTTCCGCCCAAAAGGCACTGAAAACCGCTATGGAGATCTTTGGGATTGAGCCTAGCCGTCCTGCTCACGATGCTTTGGGTGATGCGTATCACACTGCACTGATCTGTGTAAGGCTGAATTTGGATATAGGCATTCAGGAATACAGACATGCTCTGAAAGACCACGACAACGGCTTCCATGGTGCGGAATTGCCCGGTTGCATCAGCCGGAAGGTGTTTTATGATTATGCAGACAAGCGTGCGGCTTTGGCTGCCATGTCCGGAGAAGAAAATCTCTGCCCCACCTGTGGCCGTCAAATGCTCAGTTCCCGCTGGTTCGCCCAGCCGGGCCATCGGTACATGGATCTTGCATCCTGTCCGCAGCATGGAAAATTCCTGATCCGCATCCGGATGTCTCAGCAGCAAAACGGCTTAACCCGTGTCAGTCGGCTGACTTATGAGGCCACTTCTGAGGCCGCCGCGGCCTATGCCCGCCGTGCGGAAAAGGCTGATCCTCAGGATGTGCATACCACCCGCCGCCGTCGCCGCCGCCGTGCTGCAAGCCAGGAAGTGCAGGACTATCAGTCTACAGAAGAATAAGTCTTTCCCGGCCCCACTTTTTGTGTCGGCCGGGAAAATAATCCTTGACAGAATGGATTTTGAGTGGTAGAATATGCAAGCGGTGGTGCGAAGCACACTCAGCGATATTATGGGCCTTTAGCTCAGTTGGTTAGAGCCTCCGGCTCATAACCGGATCGTCCCGGGTTCGAATCCCTGAAGGCCCACCACGAAAAATCGGCTTTTGCCGTTCATATATAGGGGTATAGCTCAATTGGTAGAGCGGCGGTCTCCAAAACCGTAGGCCCAGGGATCAAGTCCTTGTGCCCCTGCCAAAAAACGCCAAGCGCTTCTGCGTTTGGCGTTTTTTTGACGGGTCCAGGACTTGAAAGGGCGGCACCAGTGGGCACACTGGTGCAAAAATCGAGAACTGGCGAGCAATTTTTAGCCCGTGGGAAAGTCCATGGACATCCGAATGCACCCAGTATGGGTGTGGGCGGATGCCTATCTTTCATATTTTGCACCACAATTTGTGGCATTTTTTGTGGCAATATATTCACCAAATGATGCCAGTTTTGTATTGCAACCGACAAAATTCTGTGGTAAGATATCTCTGCGACGCAAGTGAATATTGATTGACCATAAAGGGTGTATTTTTTTACTTCGGTAAAAATGCACTCTCGCTTCTGCATCCCTTGGTGGTTGCAACACTTGTGTTGCGGCAGTTGGAAGCCGTGCATTTTTCGGGTGTGTAGCTTCGGCTGCATACTTTTTTGTATAAAGAGGAATGGCGATTGCCATTCCTCTTTCTATTATACCATCGTCTCGGGATCCGGAAGCTTGTCCGCTTCCCTTGTGGGTATCCCCCTGGCATTTACAAGAAAAGAATGCATCAGCCGATATTGTGTGCTATAATAAAAATGATTCTACTTTTCGTGTAACGTTTTCTCTGCTTGATTATCTAATATGTGAAAGGTGGTGAGAATGTGGCTGAATTTGAACAAGTTTATGCAGCCAATCAAGGGTTCATCTACAAATTCCTCCTCAACCATTGCAGGGACGCCTCATTGGCAGAGGAACTGACCCAGGAGACCTTTTTTAAGGCATATATGAACTTCCAATCTTTAAAAGACCGAGAGAAAGCACCGGCGTGGCTGTGCCAAATTGCACGGAATACATATTTTGCGTGGTACCGTCAGCAGAAACGATTCCAACCTTTAGACGAAACCGGCACCCTTGCCCATGGGGACTTGGAGGAAATGGCCATTGCCAAGGATTTGTCTGATGCCGCCATGCGATGCTTGCAAGAGCTTGACCAGCCTTACAAGGAGGTCTTGATGCTGTCGGTATTCGGTGGTGCATCCTTAAAGGAGATCAGCCGGCTGTTTGGCAAAAGCGAAAGCTGGGCAAGAGTCACATTCTACCGTGCCAAACAAAAAATATTAGATAATATGGAGGGTAATTATGAATTGTAAAGTGATTGGTGACTTGCTGCCGCTGTATATTGACGAGTGTTGCAGCGACGAGACAAAGACATTGGTGGAAAGCCATGTGGATTCCTGCCCCCGTTGCAAGGCAACGCTTGGGCAAATGCGGCAGGAAATCGGAACACAGGCCGCTCCCAAGGAAGCGAGGAAGAAGCAAAATCCCATTGCTCTTTGGAAAGCATCCATTTTGCAGATGTCGCTGTTCTTTCTGTCATTCCTGGCGATGGCCTGGGGCGTTTCCTGGGAAGCACAGATTCCTGCTGGCTTGAATAACGGTCTTTTTGCCATGAATTTGGTGGTTCCCGTTACAGCCTTTATGCTCAGCCTGGCAAACTGGTTCTTTATTCAGCAGTATCGGAGCAAAAAGCAGTTTTGTTGCTGGTCTTGTGTTTTGCATCTCGCCGTCTATGCGGTAGCCTTTGTATGGGGTTGCAGTCATTACGGATTGACGATCTCGTATTTCAGTCTCTATATACCCGGTACCGGTGCGATTTTGACGGTATTTCTCTGTATTGTCATGTGGGGACTGTCCAACACCTATGCGAAGCTTTTGGGCAAAGAGTGATGGCAAGATGGTTAAAAATCGTACTGATTCTGCTTGGTGCATCCCTGGTAATTACATTAGCTATCATTGGTCTGGTATATATTTTGTGGAATGCCAGCTTTGACGGCTGGTTTGTCCGCGAAATCGCAACCTATGACAGTCCGGACGGTAAGTACACCTTGGTATTTGAGCAAGTAGGCGAACCTCCCTGGCCTTTTGGCCCGGCAAATGTCCGATTAACACTGAGAAACAGCAAAGGCGTTCGCATTGACTGGATTTCCGCACAGGTTTATAACGATGGTGGAAGTGCACATCCAGACAATATCAAGAGTATCCAATGGGGTGAGGATGAAGTTGTTGTGATCCTCGAACGCGGTGAACAACCCGATCAAGGTTTTACATTTATCTACGAAAAAAACAGGTACTCTCCCATAAATCCAATAACCTGACATAGAAAAGTCCCCGGTTCGTGCGGTGCACGAACCGGGGCAATATTATACCATCGTTTCCGGATCAAGAAGCTTGTCCACTTCCCTTTCGGAGAGGGTGTGCGTACTCAGCAAGACTTCCCGGACGGATTCGCCGGTGGCGATGGCCGTCTTGGCAATGTCAGCCGATTCCTTATAGCCCAGCTTGGGACAGATGGCGGTGATCACACCCACAGAACCGTCCACCAGTTCCCGGCAACGCTCCTCATTGGCGGTAATTCCCACAACACAGTGATCCACAAAAGTCTCCACCGCACCGGTCAGCACCACCAAGGATTCAAACAGCTTATGATACAGCACCGGCTCAGCATAGTTCAGCTCCAGCTGACCGGCCTCTGCTGCCATGGTAATGGACATATCGTTGCCGATGATGCAAAACGCCGCCTGGCTCATCACTTCCGGGATCACAGGATTCACTTTGCCGGGCATGATGGAGGAACCGTTTTGCATGGGCGGCAGGTTGATCTCTTCAAAGCCGCAGCGAGGGCCGGAGGACATGAGCCGCAGGTCATTGGCGATCTTGGAGCAGGAAATGGCACAGGTTTTCAGTGCTGCGGACACATAGGCAAAGGAGTCCAGATTTTGTGTACCGTCAATCAGATCCTCCGCCTTTTTCAGAGGAAATCCGCTGATCTTCGACAAGGTAGGTGCCAGCATATTCACATATTCCGGATTGGCGTTCAGAGCCGTTCCGACAGCCGTGCCGCCCAGGTTGATGCTGTACATCTCCTCCAAGGCACGCTCCAAACGGGAAACATCCCGGGAGATTGCCCGGCTGTATGCACCAAATTCCGCACCCAAGCGGATGGGAACGGCGTCCTGCATCTGCGTGCGGCCCATTTTGATCACATCGTGGAATTCCGTTTCCTTGACCTGCAAAGCATCTCGCAGGCGAACCACCTGGTAAATGACCTTTTTCAGCAGTTTTGCAACGGTGAGCTTTGCCGCAGTGGGGATCACGTCATTGGTGGACTGGGCCCGGTTCACGTGGTCATTGGGATGGACGATGGAATAGTCGCCCTTCTGTCCGCCCAAAAGCTCAATCGCCCGGTTGGCAATAACCTCGTTGGCATTCATGTTGGCAGTAGTACCCGCACCGCCCTGAATGGGATCGCAGAGGAACTGGTCATGGAATTGTCCTTCCAGAACCTCCTCACAGGCGGTGACGATGGCATCCCGACGGGCATCGTCCAACTCCCCTACTGCATGATTACAAATGGCACAGGTCTTTTTGATCATCGCCATGGCATCGATAAATTCCGGACGCAAAGATTGACCGGTGATATGAAAATTCTCTGCACCCCGCAAAGACTGTACACCGTAATAGGCGTCCGCTGGCACATTGCGGCTGCCGATGGAATCGGATTCCACACGCATATCCATGAAAATGCACTCCTTTTTTGCAAGATTTCTTTCTAAATGGCATTATAACATAAATCTTGCATAATTCAAGCACTATTTGCAATTCTTATTGCATAATTTCAAGAATAGTTGCAAAAGACCGACTGCTTTTGCAGTCGGTCTTTCAAAATCAGCGGATGCCGTAGTTTTCAATGATGTAGTCCATATCCTTGTCGCCGCGGCCGGAGAGGTTGATCAACACAGAGCCTGTGCCCATCTTTTGAGCCAGCTTCATACCGTATGCAACCGCATGGGCACTCTCGATCGCCGGGATAATACCTTCCAGGCGGGCCAGTTTATAGAACGCGTCGATGGTCTCTTCGTCGTTGATCACATCGTACTTCACCCGTCCCAGGTCATGCAAAAATGCGTGTTCCGGACCGGAAGATGGGTAGTCCAGACCGCTGGCCACGGAGTAGACGGGGGCAGGATCGCCGTTTTCGTCTTTCAGCATAATGCTGTTGAAGCCGTGCATGATGCCCTCAGTGCCATATTGCAGGCTGGCGGCATGATCACCCAGAGCCGTGCCGCGGCCAAGGGGCTCGATGCCGTAAATATCCACAGGGTCGTTTAAGAATCCCGCAAAGAAGCCTGCGGAATTGGAACCGCCGCCCACACAGGCGACAATGGCATCCGGCAGATGACCGGTCATATCCACAAACTGCTCTCTGGCCTCCTCACCAACCACGTGCTGGAAGTCCCGTACCATCAGGGGGAATGGATGCGGGCCAATGACAGAGCCGATGCAGTACATGCAGTTGTGGTAATCCTTTGTATATGCCTCAAAGGCAGCATCTGCCGCCTCTTTCAAGGTTTGCAGACCGTGGGTGACCTCCACCACATTGGCACCGAGAATCTTCATACGTGCCACATTGGGGGCCTGCTTCTTAATATCCACCGCACCCATGTAAATGTCACATTCCAGGCCAAAGTAAGCCGCAGCGGTTGCCATTGCCACACCGTGCTGACCGGCACCGGTTTCCGCAATAACCTTCTTCTTCCCCATGTACTTGGCCAAAAGCACTTCGCCCATGCAGTGGTTGAGTTTATGGGCACCGGTATGGTTCAAATCCTCACGTTTGACATATAGCTGCACTTTGCCCAAAGATGTGGACAAACGCTCCAAGTGGGAAATGGGTGTAGGCCGTCCCTGGAACTCCTTGCGGATGCGCCGCAGCTCCGCAATGAATTTCCGGGATTGGCAGATGGTATGATAGGCCTCGGTGATCTCGTCCATAGCCTTTTGCAGTTCCTCGCTGACGTAAGAACCGCCATAGGGGCCAAAATATCCTTTCTTGTCCGGATAGTTTCTGAAATATGTATCAAAATTTACGCCATTGAATTCCATTTTCGTTTCCTCCAAATCCTTATGTCTTTACAAACAAATTTGTCTTTTGAAATGCTTTGTTCAGCACCGTTCCCAGAATGATGCCGGCTACACCTTGGACTGCATTGGCAGGAATATTCACAAGAGATTCTGCAAAGCCGTACAAAAAGCCTTCGAATACGTAATATCCCAGCACCATGATGATTTCAGCCAACACACCGGCCAGTACCATGGCAGGTATATTGCCGATACGCTTACCGAGCAGCCGGAATCCGTAGTATGCAACCACTGCCATCAAACCCTTGATCACAAAGGTTGCCGGTACATAAATGACATATCCGGCAAAAAGGTCCGCCAACGCCGAGCCGATACCGGCGGCCAGAAATCCGTAAACAGGCGAAAGCAACCATCCGCACAGCAGGACAATGCCATCACCCAAATTCAAATAGCCCTTTAGGGGTGACGGAACTTTGATCAGCATTGTTGCCACGCAAACGAGGGCTGCCAACAGAGCCGCTGTTACAATATTTCGGGTTGTATTTTGGGGATTCATTTTCATATTCCTTCATCTCCTTAACAAAAAAGCCCTTGACAGAAGATTCCTTCCGTCAAGGGCGAATACTACATACTCGCGGTGCCACCTTGATTTTCACTCAGCAGGATACCAGCATATCCCCAGCAACTAACGCGTGCCATACGTCGCAGAATACTCAGGTTGCCCCTTTGACTGCGCCCTCCGCGGTCCATTTGACGAACTGTTTCATGCCTGGCTCTCAGCACCCCAGACTCTCTGTAATGGCATTTTTCGCCGTTATCTCCGCTTCAACGGTTTCTATGAAGTTGTCACCATTATATGCTCTGTCATTGGCTTTGTCAAGGGTTTCAGAGAATCTTTCGTGCTTCCAGGTAATACCGCTTTTCCTGAGCATGTCCCATGGAAAAGGTCTTCCTGGGCAAAATGCCGTCGGTCACGATACTCTGGAAAAACCGGTTCTTCTCAATCCCGGGAACCAGGAAGCCCAGGGCATTTGCATCCGCAGAAAGTTTCTGCACCACATCGTCTCCATGGATGTAGTCGATCTCGCCGGCATTTTCGGATAAATACGCATCCAAGGCCTGTTGCAGAGCCGCCAGGGGCAGTTGGCCGGGCTGTATAGACAGGGAAAGAGCACCTTGCTCGCTGCCACTGAACCAGGGAATGTCGCACTTTTCTGTACCGGTGCAGGCTGTTTCCAGATAAGAGAGCAGCTTTTTCGGCTCAGTAGCAGTGATCACCCGATGGATAGGAGCAAACTGCTGCACCTCATCGTGGATGTTCTCCAATTCAACCAAAGCAAATCTGGCCGGGTGACCCGAAAGATCAGTGCCCGGATTTTGCTTTTTCAGTTCCTCATAGCAGGCCTTGGCTGTTGCCAGAGAGTGGTTACCATCGCCCACCGCATAGGTAAGCGGCACTTTTTCCTGTTCGTAGACCGCCAATGCGGCATTGACCTTTGCGGTCAACTCTTCGCTGAGCAACCAGCCGCAAATCCGGCCGCCACCGGCACACAGGTCAAAATCGTAGACCTTTACCATGTTCTCCTTTTCCCCGGCCAAAGGCTCGATGATAGTCTTTTTCTGATCATCGCACAGGAGCAATACATGGGGCATTTCCAGCGGTGCACCCCGGCGTACCCGCATACGGGGCGGGATCCGCTCCTGGACGGTTGCCTCGGTTGCACGAACCGGTGCAACCGTGTCGGGATGGTAGTCATACTTGTCAAGATCCAACGCACCCATCAGACCCTTGCGAACGGATCCGTCCAGCAAAGTACGCTCTACATAGATATAAGAATCTTTGTATTCGGCAAATACATCGCTGTTCAGATACTCCGCCATGGTCTTATGTATCTGGGCAATCTGTGCATCCGTTCCCGGCAGTTTCACTTCCGGCAGGATCATATGAAAGGCAGACGGTGCATCCCCTACTTCCTTGCCCACGCCTTCCCAGTATTCCGGCTGGGATGTAAACTGGTCACAGGCGATCACCGCCCATTTCGAGAAATCTGCGTTCTTGGGCAGCAGAATGTCTGCCCCGGTAAAGATAGCCATATTCTCTCCTAACGATTACAAACTTTATGATTTGACACTTCGTGTCACGAATAGATGCCTGCGGCATCATGATTTCTCGCTGTGCTCCGTGATTTGAATTGCCCAAAGAATGTGCCGCAAAGCACAATTCATGCCGCTAGGCAAATCATGGCGATGCCAATTCATGCCGCATGGCAATTCATTGTTGTCTGCACATGCAGACAACTACCTCAGCGGTTGTTTTTGTCAAACTGGCGGATGAAGTCGCAGAGCTTTTCCACGCCTTCCACCGGCATTGCATTGTAGATAGATGCACGCATACCTCCAGTCATGCGGTGACCCTTCAAATTGCTCATACCGGCTTCCTGTGCCTGAGATACAAACAGGGCATCCAAATCGGCAGATGCAGTACGGAAGGTTACGTTCATATCGGAACGTGCTTCGATCTTGGCGTGACAGTTGAAGATTGCGGTCTCTTCCAGGACATCATAGAGCATCTTGGCCTTCATCTCGTTGATCTTCTGAATGCCGGCCAAGCCGCCCAGTTCCTGCAACCAATCACACACCAGGCCCAGAATGTAGATACACCAACAAGGGGGCGTATTCTTCATGGAATCGTTATCCGCCTGGACCTTCCAATCCAGCATCATAGGAGTCTGAGGCATTGCATGACCCAGCAGATCCTTGCGAACGATGACGATGGTCAGACCCGCAGGTGCCAGATTCTTTTGTGCACCTGCGTAGATCACGCCGTACTTGCTCACGTCTATGGGCTTACTGCAAATATCGGAAGACATATCGCAAACGATGGGCACATCACCGGTTTCCGGCACGGTCTTCCACTGGGTGCCGTAAATGGTGTTGTTGGAGCAATAGTAGAAATAAGAAGCGTCCTCCCGGATAGTCAAACTCTCAGGAATATAGCTGTGGTTTGCATCTTCGGAAGAACATGCCACCGCCGTATCACCGTAGCGCTTAGCCTCTTTCCACGCGGCGGTGGAAAAGTTGCCGGTGAGGGCATAATCTGCCTTTCCGGTCAAACCCATCAAGTTCAGAGGGATGGCGGAAAACTGGGTGGATGCACCGCCTTGCAGGAACAGAATCTCGTAGTTCTCCGGAATCTGCATAATAGCACGAAATTTCGCCTTGGTTTCGTCAAAAATCTTGGCGTAAACTTTGGAACGGTGGCTCATTTCCATAACGGACATGCCACTGCCGCCGTAATTGAGCATTTCCTTTGCGGCACGTTCCAAAACCGGAACCGGTAACATGGACGGACCTGCGGAAAAATTATAAATACGCTCTTCAAACATACGGAATTACCTCCTTACTTCACCACATACACCCGGAAGACGCCCGGAATGGCTTCCATGGTCTTAACAGTTTCCTGAGAAATGGGTTCTTCCAGATCCAGCAATGTATACGCCAATGTATTGCGGCTGACATTGCTCATGTTCAGAATGTTGGTATGTGACAAGGCCGTTGTAAACTGGCTGATCATGGATTTTACATTTTCATGGAATACGCCCACACGGCTGGCCGCTGTGCAAATACCCATCTGGCAGTTAGGGAAATTGACACAGTTGGTCAGATTTCCGTTTTCCAGGAAATCTCTGACCTGTTTGACAGCCGCCACAGCACAGTTATCTTCGGATTCTTCTGTGGATGCACCCAAATGGGGAATGGCAATGACACCCTTCTGCCCCAAAACCGTGGGATTGGGAAAATCAGTCACATACTTGCCCAGTCGGCCATCTGCCAAGGCCTGGATTGCCGCCTTCTCGTCCACCAGCACATCCCGTGCTAGGTTGATCAGCACAGCATTGGGCTTGGTCAAAGTAAATGCTTCCGCATTAACCATACCTCGGGTGGAATCCATCAGCGGAACGTGGATTGTAATGTAATCACAGCTTGCGTAGATTTCCTTAATATCTTTGCTGTGCCGGACATTTTTGGACAGATTCCAGGCTGCGTCTACGCTGATGTAGGGATCATAGCCGTACACTTCCATTCCCAGATGGGTGGCCGTATTGGCTACCAGACGTCCAATAGCACCCAAACCGATAACGCCCAGTTTTTTACCGGACAGTTCGAAGCCTGCAAACTTCTTCTTTTCTTTCTCGGTATCTTTCACAACATTCGGGTTGTCAACCTGGCTCGCTGCCCAGTTGATGCCGCCAACCACATCCCGGGCTGCCAGGAGCATGGCGGCAAACACCAGTTCTTTCACGCCATTGGCGTTGGCACCGGGTGTATTGAACACCGGAATGCCCTGCTGGCCCAGTTCCATCAAGGGAATGTTATTCACACCTGCACCTGCTCTGGCCACGCACTTTACATTGCCCGGTACGACAATTTGATGCATATCCGCACTTCGGACCATAATAGCGTCCGCTTCTTCCATGGATGACACCGCTGAATAATCAGAGCCAAAATGCTCCAAACCCACCTTGGACACCGGATTTAAACAAGTATAGTGAAACATCATACTGCCTCCCTTATAATATAATGCTCCCATTTTAGCACTTCCCTATTCTCCTGTCAATTCCCCTGCGAGAAACATTTGTCTTTTTGTGATAAACACGCAATTTTCATGCTTTTGCCACGTATTCTATGTAAAAACATCACAAATTGCAACAATCAGCCTCATTATTTCAGCATTTTTCTACAAAAACAGAAAAATACAAAACTAATTACCCTGTTTTTATTTTGTACGTCCGGAAACCTCCGCAGGATACCTTATTGAAATCTGAAAAAAAATGTGATATCGTATACAAAACACAGGCGTGTTTCTTTAAAAATACGGAAAAGAGGATGTTTTTATGCTTGGAAAATTGGCAGACACCATCGGCTTGGTAGCCTCATTCGACCCCGCCATCGCTGAAATGATGCGTAAGGAACTGGACCGCCAGGAATACGGTCTGGAGTTGATCGCATCTGAGAACTTCGCCTCCCCCGCTGTCATTGCGGCCATGGGATCGATTTTGACAAACAAATATGCGGAGGGTCTGCCCGGAAAGCGTTACTACGGCGGTTGCCATTATGTGGACGAACTGGAACAGCTGTGTATTGACCGTGCCAAGGCACTGTTCGGTGCGGAATTTGCCAATGTTCAGCCTCACTCCGGTGCACAGGCCAACATGGCTGTGGAGCTGGCATTTTTGCAGCCCGGCGACACGCTGATGGGCATGAGTCTTGCCAACGGCGGCCACCTGACCCACGGCAGTCCCGCCAACATCTCCGGTAAATACTACAACGTGGTTTCCTATGATGTGAATCACGAAACCGGTCTCATCGACTACGACGAGATCCGGGATCTGGCGAAAAAGAACCAGCCAAAAATGATCATTGCCGGTGCATCTGCATACCCCCGTGCCATTGATTTCAAGACCTTTGCAGACATCGCTCATGAAGTCGATGCCATTTTGATGGTGGATATGGCCCACATTGCCGGTCTGGTTGCCGGTGGTGCACATCAGAGCCCTGTGCCCTACGCGGACATCGTCACCACCACTACCCACAAGACCCTGCGTGGCCCTCGCGGCGGCTTGATCCTGGCTAAGGAAGAATATGCCAAGAAGCTGAACTCCGCCGTCTTCCCCGGCACCCAGGGCGGCCCTCTGGAACACGTGATCGCCGCCAAGGCTGTGTGTCTGAAGGAGGCCATGTCCGATGACTTCAAGGTCTACGCCCACAACGTAGTCGCCAACGCCAAGGTGATGGCATCCGCATTGGTGGAAGAAGGCTTTGACTTGGTCACCGGCGGTACGGACAATCACCTGATGCTGGCCGACCTGCGTCCTCTGAACATTACCGGCAAGGAATTGCAGGAACGTTTGGACCAGAACCACATCACTCTGAACAAGAACGCAATCCCCGGCGACCCGGAGAAGCCCTCCATCACCAGCGGTGTTCGCATCGGCACAGCCGCCGTTACCACCCGCGGTCTGGGTGCTGAGGAGATGAAGCGGATCGCACACTGCATCGGTCAGACTGCCCGGGATTTTGAAGGCACTGCCAAGGAAGTCAAGGAGACTGTGGCAGACATCACCGCCAAGTTCTCCCTGTATAAATAATCGGCATAAAGCAGACAGTTTTCGTAACTGTCTGCTTTAAAAATAGTTGTTTTCTTTGGAAAACTGTGATATAATGGCGATATACTAAAAATTTTAAGTGGATTTTCGCCACTTTTGGGAGGTTACATTTATGGCTTCTGCCCAGAATTTCCGCCCCGCGTTCAACGGCTTCAACCGGGAGGATGTGGTGCATTATATTGAATATCTCAACACCAAACACACCGGTGCGATCAATCAGTTGAAGTCCGAAAATCAGGCCTTGGCTGACGAATTGGAAACACTCCGTGCCACCCCCGATCTGACTGAGGAATACGCCCAGTTGCAGGAGGTAAATCAGGAGCTGCGTACCCATGTTGAAGAACTGACCGCACAAATTGAGGAGCTGGCCAAGCAACTGGAAGAGGCACAGCAGTTCACCCCCTTGGCGGACGAAGAACTGGAAGCCTACCGCCGGGCTGAAAAGGCGGAGCGTACCGCCCGGGAGCGTGCCCGGCAGATCTACTGCCAGGCTACCGGTGCATTGGCAGATGCCACCACCCAGGTGGATGATGCGGCTGAGCATTTCAAAATTCTCTCCCAGCGTATCAGCGAGCAGCTGGCCGAATTGCAGGTGACTGTGGACAAGAGCAAGAATGCCCTGCAAGGTGCCGCCGCTACTATGTACACCATCCGACCCAGCGAGAACGAAAATCAGTAACTGGATATGGGTGCATACTTTGGTATGCACCCTTTTTTAGGAGAACTTATGCAAATTTTTAAGCCCGCATATTTTGACAATTTTCAATGTCTGGCCGACCGCTGCCCGGACAGCTGCTGTAAGGAATGGGAAGTGGAAATCGACGATCGCACTGCCGCATACTATCAGAGTCTGGAAGGTCCGTTGGGCGACCGGCTGCGTAACGTTTTGAAGGACGATCCCGATTGGGGAACTGTCATGACCATCCAAGACGGCCGCTGTCCCATGTGGCGTGAGGACGGTCTGTGCCGTATCCAAGCGGAACTGGGCCACGATGCTTTGTGCAAGACCTGCCGGGAGTTTCCCCGGCTGTGCCACGATTACGGCACGTTCCGGGAATACGGACTGGAACTTTCCTGCCCCGAGGCCGCACGGCTGATCCTGAACGCCGAGAATAACGCATTTCTGACGGAAACTGTGCCCGGCAGCGATGCGACGGACTATGACGAAAACGACATGGCAGTCCTGCTGGAAACACGAGAAACAGCTTTGGCTCTGATTGGCGACGAAAGCTTATCTGTGCCCCAGATGCTGACCCTGTTTTTGTACTATGGCTATCACGCCCAGAACCTGCTGGATGGAGCGGATGTCCCAGCGTTTCAGGCAGCGTCTCTGCTGGCCGAAGCACAGGAATTGTCCATTCCCGGCGGTGAGCAGGAGCTGGTGGATTTCTTTACCACGTTGGAGATCCTCACTCCCCAGTGGAAGGAGCGGTTGACCGCTCCCCTTTCCCCTGTCCCGTGGACAGAAAAATTCCGCAACCTTGCCCGCTATTTTGTAGAGCGTTATTGGTTGCAGGCGGTATCGGATTATGACCTTGCCGGGCGGGTGAAATTTGTAGTGGCATCCTGTCTTTTGATACGCCTTTTGGGCGGCGACACCGTGGAAACCGCCCAACTCTATTCCAAGGAGATCGAAAACAGCGACCAGAATGTAGATTCCATTTTGGATGCGGCCTATTCCCACCCGGCCCTCACCGACCGTAAACTCTTGGGGATGTTGCAGTGATGATACAAAATATTGGTTCTATAATAAATGGGCACCACTCCGCTGAAATATAAGAAGCAACGAAATTGAGCATTTTCGGATGCACGCTAACCCATAAAAACCGAAAATTCCCCCTTGACAAATCTTAAAGCTGTGCTATAATACAGAAGTTATCAGACAGCAGAATTGAATTTGGGGGTATAGCTCAGCTGGGAGAGCGCTTGAATGGCATTCAAGAGGTCAGCGGTTCGATCCCGCTTATCTCCACCACCGAGTCCTGAAAACCAATGGTTTTCAGGACTTTTTCTTTTGTTTTTCGGTGGTTTTACCTCTT
>JAZOBY010000058.1:0-10003 GCA_045596215.1 Faecousia sp. | reverse complement strand
CCGGCATCTGCTGGACGCGCCGGTGATCGCCACAGTGCTCACCGAACGGCCCCGGGGCCTGCGGATGCGCTTTGGTAAAAAGCAGCCCATTCAGGTCACCGCTCCCACCACCAGCTTCGGCTATGCCGAGCAGATCAATGTGATCTGCTCCCGGATGGAGCACGAGGCGGCCACCAACGGCAGCAAGATTTTCCTCATCAGCAGCGTCAGCGAAAACGAGGGCAAATCCACCGTGGCCGCCAATCTGGCACTGGCAATGGCCCAGAAGAACAAAAAGGTGGTTTTGCTGGACTGCGACTTCCGCAAGCCCTCCATTCACAAGATTTTTGAACTGAACGTACTCAGAGAGCAGACTCTGACCCGGGGCATCCTGGACGACAGCGTGGCACTGACCGACTGCTTGACGGATGTAAAAAAATACGGCATCACGTTGGGTGTCAGCCAGCCCTCCGGCAAGAGCATCACGCGGCTTCTGAACAACGGCCGGCTGCGTGAGCTGATTAACCAGCTCCGGGAAGAAGCGGATTATGTGATTCTGGACACGCCCCCCATGCTGGCGGTGGCGGACGCGGAGGCAATCGCCGGTATGGCAGATACGGCTCTTCTGGTGGCCCGGGCGGATTATATGACCACCGGTGCCATCAACGACGGCATGGACCGTCTGCGTAAAAGTGCACCGGAGGTCTGCGGCTATGTACTGAACAACTACCGCACTGCTTTTTTCGGCTAAACATATAAAGACCCTGCCATGCAAATGGCAGGGTTCTTTTGTTATAAACTGACCTTTTCCACCCGGTCGTGGCTGACCTGATAGACGCGGTGGCTGATTTTCAGCACGCTGGGTCGATGGGTGGTGAGAATACAGGTGCGGCCCTTTTGGCTATTCATGATGTTCTCCAGCACCCGGGTTTCGGTTTCCATATCCAATGCACTGGTTGCCTCGTCCATCAGCAGAATCGGTGCATCGGACAGCAACGCCCGGGCAATGCAGATGCGTTGCAGCTGACCCTCGGAGAAGCCGCCGCCCTGCTCACGGACGGGAGCATCCAAGCCCAAAGGCTGTGAGCGGACAAATTCCTCCCCGCAGGCAAGACGTAGAGCTGTATACATCTCCTCTTCTGATGCATCGGACTTGCCCAGACGCAGATTTTCGGCCACCGTGCCGGAAAACAGGGTGTTCCCCTGGGGTACATAGGCAAACAGCCGCCGCGTGGACGGGGAAATATCCACCACCTGGCCATTTTCTGCCACCAGAGCCAGCGTGCCCTCCTTGGGGCTGACAATGCCCAGCAGCAGCCGCAGCAGGGTGGTCTTACCCTCGCCGGAGGGACCGACAATGGCGGTGATTTTTCCGCCATCCGCTTCAAAGTCGATTTTTGTCAGCACCGGGATGTTGTCCTCATAGTGGTAGGACACCCCCTGTGCCTTGACGGCCAGCGTCTGTCCGGCACAGCTTTCCGCAAATTCCGCCACTTGGGCATCCCCGCTCCGATCCTCAGCCGGCAGGTCCATAATGGCCATAATCCGCCCGGCGGCGGTAGCGGCACTGATGGCACTGGGCAGCAGCCCGGCAAGAGCCGAAAAGGTAGCACCCAGAGAGCCGGCCAGTTGGAGGAACATGGTCATGGTACCGTAAGTAATATGCCCGGACCAAAGCCGGTAGATGCTCCAGGAAAAGCAAGCCAGCGTGACCACCGTACCCACCAGGGACAAAACGGTGTTTTTCCGGATGGAAAAGCGGTTGAATTCCATGGAGGTATCCATGTATTCCTTCTGAATCGTCCGGTGCTTTTGGGAATAGGCGTCCGTACGGTCAAAGGCCTTGACCAGATGAATATTTTGGAAGGACTCCTCGTTGAAGATCATCATGTCACTGCTGAGCTGACGCATTTTTTGATTGTGGTGACGCATCATCCGCAGCACGTAGCGGCTCATCAGCAGGGTCACTGGTGCACTTAAAAGTGCCAGCAGAGCAAGGGTGCTGTCGTAATACAGAATCACCGCAAAAGTACCGATGAATTGGAGTGACCGGGTGAGAAAATCCGGAAACCACCCCAGCACGCTGGAAGAAACCGCGGAGACATCCCCGGCCACCCGGGACAGCAGGTCGCCGGAGTGATAGGCACTCAGTGCCTCCCAATCCGCGGACAACATCTTGTCGTATACCTGTGCGGTGATTTCCTGATTGACCCGCAGACTGATATGGGTGCTGATGCGGCTGGAGATGGCGTGGACGAGAATCTGAAACAACTGCATTAAAATGAAGAAAATCACGGCTGTTAAAATACCGCTGCTGTTAAATCCGGTGACGGCATCGATGATGTATTTACTCAAAACACTGCCCGCAAGGCTGAGGGCAGTGCCCAAAATGCCGATGAGGATGTACCACAGCACCTCACCCCAGTAACGCAGACTGTAACGGCTGAGCCAGGTATATTCCCGGATGATTTCCTTTACATTATGGGATTTCAGACAATCTGTCCATTTTTTCAGAGATTTGGATGCCACAGTGCCACCTCCTTTTTGTTGATTATAACACGCTCCGCCAGAAACTGCAATATGTTGGGCCTTATAGGGGCGATTCTTGTTGATTTCACTCAGAAAAAGCGGTATAATATGGATAAAATAGTACAGGCAGGGGGAAAACCTATGCATTGCCATGATTCCTGTTATTCCAAATACATACAAATCCTGCACGAGGAGCTGCAACCCGCAATGGGCTGCACGGAGCCCATTGCACTTGCCTACGGAGCAGCAAAGGCAAGAGCGGTTCTCGGTGCGTTACCGGATCGGCTGGTGGTGGAAGTCAGCGGAAACATGATTAAAAACGTGAAAAGCGTGGTCATTCCCCACACCGGCGGTTTGCGTGGAATTCCCACGGCTGTTGCGGCGGGTGCTGTGGCAGGCGATCCGGACGGTGAGCTGGAAGTGATCTCTCACGTGACTGAAGCAGAAATCAAATCCATCGAACACTATTTGGAAGTCACGCCCATTGAGGTACGCTGGGCGGATACATCTCATACCTTTGATATTCAAATTACCGCATTCCGGGGACCGGATTCTGCCTTTGTTCGTATTGTGGATTATCATACGAATATTGCTTGTCTGCGACGTAATGAGGAAATCTTACTGGAAAAGGAATGTGTAAATAAGGAAGAAGGCTTGACAGACCGCTCTTGCCTGTCCATTGAAGGGATTGTAGCCTTTGCGGATTGTGTGGATTTGGCGGACGTCCGGGATGTGCTGGAACGCCAAATTTCCTACAACATGGCCATCGCAGAGGAAGGTCTGCGTGGAAACTACGGTGCAAATATCGGAAAAACCATTCTGCTGAACCGGGAAAATGATATCAACTATAAAATGCGTGCCTGGGCTGCCGCAGCCAGCGACGCCAGAATGAACGGCTGCGAATTGCCTGTGATCATCAATTCCGGCAGCGGAAATCAGGGCATAACGACCAGTGTTCCGGTAATCGTTTACGCCCGGGAAACCGGAAAAACGGAAGAGCAATTGCTGCGGGCACTGTGCGTCTCCAATTTGGTGACCACCCATCTGAAAACCGATATCGGCAGACTGTCCGCCTACTGCGGTGCAGTCAGTGCAGGCGTTGGTGCCGGGGCAGGTATCGCCTATCTGAAAGGCGGCAAAGTTGAAACCATAGCCCACACGGTAGTCAATGCAGTAGCGGTTACATCCGGCATTATCTGCGACGGTGCGAAAGCAAGCTGTGCCGCCAAAATTGCCGCGGCTGTGGACGCAGGACTCCTTGGTCTTGCTATGTACGAAAACGGAAACCAGTTTTTTGGTGGAGACGGCATTGTCAAAAAAGGCGTGGAAAATACCATTGCCACAGTTGGCAAGCTGGCACGGATCGGCATGGAGCAGACGGACAAGGAGATCATTCATCTGATGATGGAGTCTTGAAAACAATCCCCCGGCACAGCATTTTTAACCTCTCCCGCCCCTACGATAAACGCCCCGCCGTATGGCGGGGCGTTGCGTTATACAGATCCGTTACGCAAAATGCTTACCATCAAGCTGATATCCTCCGGCGTGGTGAGCTTGAAATTATTCTCCTCACCCAGGATGCTGTGTACTTTCCAGCCTTTGCGGAAACACAGCTCATGATCGCCTCGGGTCTCTGCCAGCTCCTGCTGGGTAGCCTCGTTATTGAGCTTCCAGTAAGGATGCAGATAGAAGCTCTCCGGTGCCTGTCCGCGGAACAGTTTTGCTCTGTCCAGCAGATCGTCAATGACCGTGCCGTCTTCACTCAAAATGATGGAATCCTTCATGGGAAGCACCGGAAGACAACCGTCGTAGCCTTTCAAGCCGTCCACAATGTCGGTGACCAGCTGGACGCTGGCCAGCGCTCTTGCGGATTCATGCACCACAACCACATCCTCTTCGCTCTTGGAATATTTCATGCAGCAGTTCAGTCCGCTGAAAACGGATTCCTGTCTGGACGGGCCGGGGTCGGCGAAGTCCAGGAACTTGGTAATGTGGTACTGCTCCATCCAGGCAAGAATGTCCGCTCTCCAGGGCTCATCCGCCACGATCACAAACCGGTCGATCCGGTCACATTGTTCATACTGTTCCAGCGTGTAGATCAGCACCGGCCTTCCCTCGACAATGATATACTGCTTGGGAATATCCATTTTCATCCGGTTGCCGACGCCACCGGCAAGAATGATACCAAAATTCATATGCGTTCCTTTCTCTACATGTTTCATTTCGTCCCAACGGGTTACCGCTCAGGAAATTGTTGCAATGGATAATTTGATTTCCCTTCCATAAACTCCGTGATATCCGCAACTGCACCCTCTATATCATTGGGGTGCCAGTGCGTTCCTTTTGTTTGGGCTTCATCCATCACATCCAAAACAAACATACCGCCATCTTCGTACAGTTCAACAATTTGCCCGTGAGCTTTGCCTACAAGAACGGGACAATCAATGGTGAATCCTTCATCCAACGCCGCTGCAGTTGTCATTCGCAGCGGATATTTGTCTTTCAACTGTTCGTAGATAGCATATAACTCCTTGACAGTAATTTTGAACATGATTTCACTCCTTGTTGCTTTTTGCGGTTGTAATAGAAGCAATCAGCAATTTGCGGATTTTGCTGCATTGTGAAAAAAGCTTGTCGTATTCTGCGGCAGATATCATATTCGTATCTCTAAACAAGCCAAGCCAGTAATCTGTCTCATAGCACTCTTTTAGTGCGATTTGAAATTTGTTTACAAAATCAGCTTTGCTGGATGCATAATTGGCTTCGTGAATATTTGCACCAACACTTGTACCACTCCGAAGCAACTGGTTTAATAGAACATTGCTTTTCCTGTGTTCTTTAATTTCTGTGCAGAGATTTACAACATCTACGGCAAATTGCTTAGAGAAATCAACCAAAGCATTCTCTTTCATAAAACACTCCTATTATGAATTGACACTTTGTGTCATGAATTGATGCTAACGCATCATGATTTCTCGCTATCGCTCCATGAATTGCCTTGCAGCCATATGCACCGCAGTGCAATTCATGGCGAAGCCAATTCATGATTGCTTGCAATCAAATCACGCAGCCGCCAGGCTGCAATTCATTGTAAAATTACAATCCGCACTGCTGCTTGATGATTTCCACAATTTTCTCTGTCGCGTGGCCGTCTTCCTTGCAGCCACGGGCTTTCAGGAATTCCTGACGCTTTTGCTCATAAAGGGTCGGATCAAACTTGCGGATGCACGCTTCCAGCTGCTCGTTGGTCTCGGCAATGGGGAAGGGTGTCTCATCCAGGGGATAATAGAAGCCCCGTTCGCTGTCGTACTGTGCCAGGTCCGGTGCATAAATAAAGCCGGGCTTTTTGGTAAGCACCAGGTCGCAGATCCAGCTGGAATAGTCCGTAATGCCCACATCCGCGGCCACAATCAGCTCCTGAATATCCGGGTATGCGGTAGCGGAAATGATTCTGTCCTGTTCGATGTTGTTCTTTCTCGCGGCCTTGGTCTTGAAGTGATACCGGTTCAGCAGTACCCACCGGCCGCCGAATTTGGCTTCCAGGGCATGCACAAACTTCATATGATCCAAATCATAGGTATCCGCGCTGTCGCCATTGCGGAAGGTGGGGGCGTACAGGGCGATATAATAGCTTTCCGGGATGTCATAGAACTCACAGACCCGGGATCTGATTTTCGCCTGCTCCTGCTTATCCAAAAAGAACACATCGTTGCGGGCGTGACCCAGCTCCAGGATTTTCGCCTTGGGCCAATGGGTCTGGCGGAACACTTCGGTTTCGAAGGTACTGTTGGAAATGCACACGCTCGTTGCCTTTCCTGCCATTGCGGCGGACATGGACCACCGGGCGTTTTTCACATCCTGCTTGCCGATCCGTTTCAGGCCCATGGAGCCGTGCCAGGTCTGCAAATAAAATTGGTCCTTCTTCTTCGGAATGGGGTTCCAGGTAAAGTTCAGGGCATTGTCCACCCAGACCTTTGCAGTGGTGACTTCCTTGAAAAATTCGTAGGAATCACGAACCACCAGCCGTACATTTTTGGGGTACTGACCGGATGCCATTTGGGCTTTTGTGCAGACCCAAACGATATCCAGAGGCAGGTTCTGCTTCAAAAGCTCCTCGCAGATATATTTTTGGTTGCACATATAGTTATTATTGAAGGTCATAAACACGACCTTGTTATCCTGGATCTTGCTGGTATGGCACAGAATAAATCTAGCAATCGCCGCAAAACCCCAGTCTACGCAGGCACGCAGACCCCGGAAAAAGTCGGCGATCAAGGTAAAGATCACCTTCAAAAACTGTCCTTCGACAAAATTCTTTGCAATCTTTCTGAAAATTTTCATAATCATCTGTCTCTTTCTCTCGTTTTTGGAGCATTACATGGACTTCTGGTAAACGGCCAGAACCTCGTTGGTGTCGCCCAGCATCTTGATGCGGCCATCGTGCATCCAGAGCATTTTGGTGCAAAGGGCCTTCAGGGTGCTGATGCTGTGGGAAACAATCAAAACGGTGCGGTTTTCATCGGAGATGAGCTCCTTCATCTTTTGGGAGCTCTTCTTTTTGAAATGCTCATCGCCCACGCTGAGGATTTCGTCGATGAGGATGATATCCGTCTCCAAAAAGGCGGTAATAGAAAAGGCCAGCTTGGAGTGCATGCCCTTGGAGTAGGTTTTCACCGGCTTGTCAATAAACGAGCCCAATTCGGAAAATTCGATGATCTCATCCATTTTCTCCCGGATGGTCTCCTCGGAAAAACCCAGGAGCAGACCGTTGAGGATGATGTTTTCCCGGCCGCTGAGGTTCTTCTCAAAGCCCACGCCAATGGAAAGGAGGGACACGGATTGTCCGAACAGCTCCACTTCCCCGCTGTCCGGTGCGAAAATGCCGCCCACAGTATTCAAAAGGGTGGATTTGCCGCTGCCGTTCTTGCCGATGATGCCCAGGATCTCGCCCTTTTTTACTTCCAGAGAGAAGTCCTTGACTGCGTGGAACTTGGGTGCTTTTTTTGCACCGCCTTTGAACAGCATCCGCTTAACGGAATAGCCGTGAAGCTCCTTGTAGTAAATATTCAGATCTTTAATTCGAATCGCAATATCGCTCATGTTTTAAAGTACCTTTACATAACTGTTTTCATTTTTTTGGATCAGGCGGATGCCGGCATAGGAAAGCAGAATTCCCACAACGGTCCAAATTCCCAGCCAAACCCAATGGGGAGTCTTGCCGTAAAGTAAGGCATCCCGCATGCTGCTTAAATACAGTGCCAGGGGATTCAGCCGCACCAGCCAGTAACCCCACACGCCCGCCACCTTGTCAGCCAGATTATAGAACACGCCGGTCATGTAGAACAAAAGACGCAGAACAATATTAGTGATGTTGGCCAGATCTTCTACGTAAACGCCAAAATGCAGAAGTAACGCACAAGTGCCGAAGGTAAACAAAACAAAGGACATCAAAATGGGAATCGCCCAAAGCACATTCCAGGACAGAGGCACTTGGTACAGAACCATGAGCAAAATGACAATGGCAAAGCTGATTCCGCTTTTAAAGCCGTTTCGCATCATTTTCTCAATCAGCAGAATGTATTTGGGAATATACACCTTGGAAACGATGGCCTTGTTGCCCCGCACCAGCTTGACGCTGGTTTTCAGCATCACGTTGAAAAACTCCCAAATGGTAATACCCAGAAAAATAAACGCCGTCAGATAATCGATTTTCCCCTTGAAAAAGAGGGAGAAGATCACAGCGTAAATGCCCATGAAGCACAGCGGCTCCAAAATCCACCAGATCCAGTTCAGGTAGGAATTGGCCACTTCCGCGTTCAGCTCTGATTGGGCCGCACGACGCATATAGGCACTGTATTTTTTAAGATCCGAAAAAAACTTATTCATTCGTTTCTCCTAATTCCAATTCTAAGACCCCGTGTGTCTCACGCTTTTCCACCGGCGGAACGCGGTGGTAATCGCCGTAGAGGTTGGTGAGATACTTGTCCGGGTCTGCCATTGTGAAATAACTGCGGCCGGCAAAGGGAACTTCCTTCACCGGAAGCATGGTGCCGCGGGCAACCACTTCGCCGAAATAATGCCCCCGTCCGCTGGGGATGGATACGTATTTGGACTTGGCGTTGCGGCAGCGGGCATCCCAACGTTCTGACATCACGCACCAGCGGTGCAAAGAGCAAAAGCTCAGACATTTTCCCAAAAAGGCTTTCAGCTTCACGGTTTTCAGGAATTTTTTATCCTCAAAATACGCAAAATACCGATCCTTTTTCACATTCATCCGCACGCAGGAGCAGCACAGATGCAGGAAATCGGAAACTGCTCCGTGAATGCCCCGCAAAAGACCGGAATCCGGCACATTTTCCACAGGGAATACATCCAAAAAAATACCGGCGTGCTCCGGATCCGGTTCAAACACTTCCAGAAACCGGGTTCCCTTTTTCCGCATTTTCAAAAACGGCAGGTCGTACAGTGCGTTGTTGTGAATGGTTTGCACCCAGTAGCGGTCGCTGTATTCCTGGGTGATCAGCTCCGCCAGGCGGTCATAGTCCGCCCGGGGCATGGCCAGGTCCAAATCATCGTCCCAGGGGATGAAACCCTGATGCCGCTGTGCGCCCAACGCCGAGCCGCCGCAGAGGAAATAGGTGAGAGAGTGCTTGCGGCACAGACGGTCAAAATCGTCCATCATGACCAGCAAGGCCTGCTGAACCTGTTCCACGTCCGCTTGGGTCAATGTCCGCAGTTTTGCATTGTTCGCAAACAATTTCCGAACCGCTTCGTTTGTTTTCAGCACGCCGGGCCCTCCTTCGTCAAAAAACGTTATAATTCGCAGTTTAGCTATTTTATTATACCCCCAACAGGGCAAAAAGTCAACACAGGGACTTTTTTACGCAAAAGGCTTTGCTTTTCCCGGAAATCGTGGTATAATAAAGAAAACCCACACAGGAGGACGCATCATGTATACCATCTATGTCAAATTCACCTGTCTGCCGGAAAAGCGTGCGGCTTTCATTGAAAAGGTAAAGGAAACCGGCGTTCTGGAAGCCATCCGTGACGAAGATGGCTGCATCCGCTATGACTATTACCTGTCTGAAAAAGACCCCAACGAATTGCTCCTGATCGAGCAATGGGAATCTAAGGAGCATCAGCAGATCCATATCGGTCAGCCTCATATGGACACTCTGCGTGGCTTTAAGGGGGCTTATATCACCGATACTGTCCTGGGTGAAGTGGATTTGAAGTAAGTGTATCGCTTTTGCTTGGAGCTTTTCCGGAAAATACGTAAATTTTTGCTTGACAAACAGCGATCCGTCTTGTATAATGACAAAGCTGATTTCGGCGATCGACGAAATTGCTCCAATATGGCGGCGTAACTCAGTTGGTAGAGTACCCGGTTCATACCCGGTCTGTCACCTGTTCAAGTCAGGTCGCCGCTACCAGGCCCGTTGGTCAAGCGGTTAAGACACCGCCCTTTCACGGCGGTAACATGGGTTCGATTCCC
>JAZOBY010000057.1:0-6822 GCA_045596215.1 Faecousia sp. | reverse complement strand
GTCGGACAGTTCAACCTTGCGTACTCCGCAAAGCTGGGAAATATTTCCCATATGCCGCATCAGAGCCTTTTTATCTGTTTCGGGTTTCCAATTTTTCATAGATTCACCTTTTGAATTCATCAACGAATCTTAAAAAGGCTGCCCTGCCCTCTTCGTTTCTTTTGAAGACGCCCGCGTCTTTCAGTACTTCGAGGAATACCTTTCCGGTTTCTCTGTGAAGTATTGCCTTCGCGTTTTCTTTCGAAAAATCCGGATTGTCTTTCAGAATTTCATCAGCCCACTCGGCATGATGCATAAGTTCCGGAGTCTCACTTATCTTTGTTCCTGCCAGCATCGCCTTTTCCAGCTTTGCAAGTTCGTCATACAGTCTCGCAGGAAGAACAGCCAGACCCATGACTTCAATCAGACCGATGTTTTCCTTCTTGATATGATGCAGTTCGTCACGGGGATGAAAAAGTCCCAACGGGCGATCATCTGTCGTCAAATTGTTTCTCAGTACAATGTCGCATTCATATTTGCCGCCCCGTTTTCTCGCAATCGGCGTAACCGTGTTATGTGGTATTCCGTCCGTTTGTGCGAATATATTCACAGCTTCGTCGGAGTAACTTTTCCATTTCTCAAGAATCGTCTTGCAGCATCGCTCAATCTGTAATCTATTTGAAGATACCACTCTGATTACTGACATAGGCCACTTCACAATGCCGCCGTGCACCTCAGGAAAATCTTCAAACTCGATTTTCGTTTCAATGGAGGCTCTTTCCATAGCGAAAGTGTAATTTCCGCCCTGGAAATGTTCGTGGCTCAGGATTGATCCTCCCACAATCGGCAGATCCGCGTTGGATCCTGCGAAATAATGAGGGAGATAATCAACCGTGTCAAAAAGTTTCTTAAAAACCTCACCATCTATGACCATAGGGATGTGATCTTTGTTAAAGAAGATACAGTGTTCGTTGTAGTATCCGTAGGGCGAATACTGAAACTGCCACTTCCCTCCTCCTACCGTCATTGATATGGGTCTGAGGTTTTGTCTCGCCGGATGTGTTGCGTGTCCCGCAAATCCCGCGTTTTCCGCACACAACTGGCATTTGGGATAAGCCGTTGTCTTTGCTGTTTTGGCCGCCGCGATATCGCGGGGATCTTTTTCCGGTTTTGACCGGTTTATTGTAATATCAAGTTTGCCGTACTCACATTCGTACGTCCACTTCATATCTTTGGCAATTCTGTTTGCCCGCACATAGTTCAGTTTTTTACTTACATCGTAATACCACCGTGTCGCCTCTTTAGGATTTACGGCGTGTCTCTCTTTGAACTCCAGTTCCATCTCTCTTGGCATAGGAGTCAACGTACCCATAAGTTTTGTATCCAGGAGGTCTCTGTTATTGGCAGTATTCTCGATTATGCCGTTTTCGCAGGCATAATCCACAAGTTCATCCAAAACGGAATCTATGGTTTCTCCACGCCACCGTTTATCATTTTCCTGCCAATCTGTGAGTTTCAGTGCGTCTATAATCTGATTACGAACCACAAAAACGTCGTACGTTGTTATGAGATTATTCTGCAACGCATAATCTATTAGTTTTTGTACCGATTCGTATATCACTTTGTTTCTCCCGGATTATCTGTATCCTTTCGGATGGTTATTGTGCCATTTCCACGCACTCGAAATAATTTCCTCTAAACTGTCGTGTTCCGGCTTCCACCCAAGTACTTTCTTTGCTTTTTCGCTTGATGCCACAAGTCTTGCCGGGTCTCCCGCTCTGCGGGGTGCTTCAACCGTCGGTATGCCGTGGCCGGTTACTTTTCTTGCGGTCTCAATTACTTCTTTTACCGAATAACCCACGCCGTTTCCAAGATTGAAAATGTCGCTATTTCCGCCGCAGAGTAAGTACTCCAATGCTAAAACGTGTGCCATCGCAAGATCGGTAACATGTATATAGTCTCTTATGCATGTTCCGTCCGGCGTGTCATAGTCATTTCCGAATACAGAAATCGCCTCACGCTGTCCGTTCGGCACTTGAAGGACGAGCGGGATAAGATGGCTTTCGGGATTATGTGCTTCACCAATCTTCCCGTTTTCATCCGCACCGCAGGCGTTAAAGTAGCGGAGTGAAACGTAACGGAGTCCGTGGGCTTCCGATGTCCATCTGAACATCTTTTCCATCGCAAGCTTTGTTTCGCCGTAAGGACTTGTCGGAACCGTTGGGTCGTCTTCCAATATAGGGATTCTCACCGGTTCGCCGTATGTTGCCGCAGTAGAGGAAAAGACGATTTTGTCTATTCCGTTTTCCACCATAGTTTCCAGCAGGACCTTCGTTCCGCACAAATTGTTATCGTAATATTTAAGAGGAACGTTTACGCTCTCTCCCACAAGGGAGTAGGCGGCAAAATGAATAACCGCGTCTATTTTTTCGGTTTTAAACATTTTGTTCAGAAACGCCGCGTCGCGTATGTCGCCTTCGAAGAATCCGGCATTGGGGTGAATCGCTTCTTTATATCCCGTGACCAGATTATCCGCCACCACAACTTCATATCCGGATCTCACAAGTTCCAGCACTGTGTGGGAGCCGATATAGCCCGCTCCGCCAAGTACAAGTACTTTCATTTCATTCGCCTCCAAATGTTATCTCAATGCCTCCGACAGGTCTAACCCTCATTTTCTGGCATGCGTTATTACCGAAAACCTTATTCATTTTCGTAATATACTTTGCGGTAAGCTCATTGGGTACAAACGCCTGAATCGTTCCCCCGAAGCCACCGCCATGAACTCTGACCGCACCTTTTCCGCCGAGAATTTTCTTGCTTGCGGCAATTGCAAGCGGAATTTCTTGATAAAGCGGAGACGAAACCGAATAAAGATTCTGGAGATGATTGGCAGAGGACTCTCCGGATTCATTAACCAGTTTTAAAAACAGATCAATATCTCCGTTGATCAATGCTTTCGCTTCGTCCTGAGCTCTCTGATTATCTTCGACAAAATGGATACTGCGTAGTATGGCTCTGTCGGAACATGTCTTTCTCAGTTTCGGCATTGACTTCATAATGTCGTCAACACTTATGTTGCGAAGATTTTTCTCTCCGAAACATACGGCCACCTGTTCCATTTCGTTTCTTACCGAGTCATAATCGTCCGTGAAATTGACGTGAGTACTTCTGGTATCGGTAATACAAATGCTGTAACCGTTTTTCTCGAAGTTGTAGTTGAAATTTTTAATTACCGGCATATTCACATCGCGAAAATCTACAGCAACAATACCTCCCACAGAAGATACAAGCTGATCCATCAAGCCGCATTTTTTGCCAAAATATACGTTTTCCGCATATTGACCGATTTTTGCGATTTCCTCCGCTCCGGCTCTATTATTGTTCCAGCACATATCGATTACCGTTCCGATAACCGTTTCAAAAGCGGCGGACGACGATATGCCGCTGCCGTTAGGAACATCGGATACGCAATATATGTCCATGCCTCCGACGGCAAACCCTTTTTCAATAAACCTAGCCGCAATTCCCTGTACAATGGATTTTGAAGTATTGCGTTTTTCGGCTAATTCAAGATTCGAAAGATCAACTTCAAACTGTCTGTATCCTTCGGAACTGACACGTATTACTCCCTCTTCGTGAAGTGCTACAACCGCGATTATGTCGAGGGATACTGTGGCAGCCAGAATACATCCGTTCTGATGGTCGGTATGGTTTCCGCCAATCTCCGTTCTGCCGGAAGCGGAAAATATTCTGATATCTTTTCGTGTCGGGTATATTTCACCAAATTTGCGAACCGTGTTTATGTATCTTTTTTTCTGTATGTTAAGAGTTTCCTCATCACAACCGTACAAATGTTCGAAAGTCGGCAGCAGGGCGTCTTCTTTTATCCTGTTCAAAACAAAATCAATGGTCACTCGTCGTCCTCCAAATATACGCTCTTTCTTGTCTTACTTTTTATCCGATGCACTTTGTAATTTACAGCCGTTTTTACAACATCACATTGGCAACTACGGCTAAACTACTTATATTTTACTATTGCAATATTGTGTAATTTTACTATATAATTACACAATATGATAAAAACAACAATAAACTATCTTGCAAGGTATTAGCACAATCTTGTTTTCAAGGAGAATTGTCATGGCAATTATATCTACCTATGACCTGGAGCACGAACTTGATATTGATCCGAACAGTGTTTGGCTTATTAACACCGCGCCTCCTTCTATGCAGAAAAATTTGATATGTGTTCAGGAAATCGGCGATTTCTACGCCTATAAAAATTATTTCACTACCCGTGAATGCGTTGATTCCTTCCTGATCAAGGTTACCGTTGACGGTGCCGGCGTACTCAATTACGAAAATCAGGTCAGCCTTATTCCCGCAGGATATTTTTATCTGATCGACTGTCAGAAATGGCACGACTACAGAACATCTCCCAAAGAAGGTTCGTGGCACGTACTCTGGCTGCATTTTTTCGGCGGCAACGCAAAATTTTACTATGAAAGTTTTTTGGCCCATAACAATGGTTCAAACGTCGGTAAACTCTCTTCAAATTCAAACGTATACCAAATTATGCAGCAGTTGATTGAAATAAATCGCTCTGATGAGATGATGCCCGAAATGCATTTCAAATCCACTTCACTCATAACACAGCTGCTTACCGACATCATTGAGTGCTGTATCACCGAAAAGAACTTCTCCTCTGCCCCGGCTCTTCTTTTGTCCGTCAAGAAATTTATTACCGATAACTACAATCAGAAAATTTCTTTGGAGCAGATGGGTAAACTCCACAATTTAAGTTCATGTTATCTTCAGCGGCTTTTCAAGCGTTATTTTGGTTTCTCTCCTTTGGAATACCAGCTCAACCTGCGTATAGACAAGTCAAAGGCAGAGTTGCAAAACACCACAAGATTCATCAGTGAAATCGCCTATGACATAGGATTTGAAAGTTTGAATTACTTCACCCGTCAGTTCAAAAAACGCGTTGGCATAACTCCGGGCGAATACCGCAGACAATGGAGCGGACACAAAAGTAATTTGTCATAATGCTGATTTTCGCATCCGCCCCATCATTTCTCAGTCAAACACCACCGCGACTTTTCCGCACCGGCCGTCTGCCATAAGGGCATACGCTTCTCCGGCACATTCAAGGGGGAATTCGTGGGTAATCAGGGTTTCGGGGTGAATTCCCCAGCGTACCAATCTGTCCACAAGCTCTTCCATTTTCCACAAGGATGTTACCCAGGAGCCGTAGATGGTTTTCTGTCCGTGGATTATATCGGGGCTGGGATTGAATGTGCATGTGCCGCCTTCACCCACAAACGCAATCTTACCCCAGGATCCGGTAGCACGGATCGCCAGCTGTCTGCCTGCGTCACTGGCACTGGTATCGATAGCACGTTCCACGCCTTTTCCGCCCGTTATCTCAAGAATGTCATTCAGGGTGTCCTCATCGGGTTTGAATACGTAATCCACAAGTCCCAATTTCTTCGCAAGTTCGATTCTGTAATCATTAATCTCTACGCCGATTGTCTTCTCGGCACCCATGGCTTTCGCCATCATCAATGCCGCGAGTCCCACGGGGCCGAGTCCCGTTACCAGAACAGCGTCATTTCCGCAAACGCCGATCTTTTCGATTGCCTCGTAAACCGTTCCGAATCCGCAGGCGACCTGAGCTCCGTCTTTGTAAGTCAATTCATCAGGCAGAGCGATAAGATCCTTTTCCTCCGCCAATATGTAAGAAGCCATACCGCCGTTTCTCTGCCATCCGTACGCCGCACGGTGCTTGCTGGTGCAGGAGATGTAATAACCTCTCCTGCAGTCATTGCACACACCGCACCCGGAAATGTGATAAACGATTACGCGGTCGCCTTTTTTGAATCTCTTGAGTCCTTCGCCTTCTTCAACAATGATGCCGCAGGGCTCATGTCCCGCAATCATGCCGGGGATATATCCTTCGGCACCTTTTCCGGTATGTTCCCGGTAAATGCAGCGAATATCACTGCCACAAATCGTACTTGCCTTGGTCTGAATCAGGACCTGCCCGTGTCCGGGTTTGGGAATGTCAAATTCTTTGAACTCTACGCTGCTGTTGCCCGGCAGGATCGCTCCAATCATTTTTTCCATTTTTCCGTTTCCTTTCCACGTATTGCTTAAAATCTATAAGTTTATCGTCAGACCTTCAGGACAACTTCCTCGCCCTCAATCGTTACCTTTTTACAGTCGTTTGCGTATGTTCTCTGGGGGAGCAGGACAAGACTGTGAAGCACTTTATCTCCCGCAGGATACGGTGCAAAATGCCAGACACCGGGATGAATGTATACCATTGTCCCCTGAGGCACGAAAAATGCTTCAAGATCTTTGTTGTCCAGAGTTCCGTCTGCAGTTGCGGGGGCTACCGCGATATAACTGTCTGTATCGAGCCCCATAAAGCCCTCCCAGCAGGACGTATGGTACTCCATAATATCCACTACCATCGGTATGGGATCAACTTCCGTAACTGATGCCGCCAGTTTCTCCGCACCTTCAAGGGGGAGCAGATCGCGGTAAAAACGGATGGGAGAGCCCACTCCCAATGCCACTCCGTCAGGTTCGACCATAGATGCATAACGTCCGTATTTTTCAAAATTTTCTTTGGTAAGCTGCTTTACTTTTAATTCCATAACGTTTGCCTTTCCGCCGTACTGCCGTGTACAGCTCAATCTTTGTTTGCGTGTCTTCTTCCTGCCCAGCCGCGGCTGCGTCCGACGGCATCTTCCCAATCGGCAAGCAGTTCGCATCTCTTTTCCTCATCCATCTGAGGCGTATACACTTCGTCGCACGTCCAGAGATTTCTGA
>JAZOBY010000056.1:0-2146 GCA_045596215.1 Faecousia sp. | reverse complement strand
TGGACCTTTTGGGGATGGGCGCCAACAAAGACTGGGTGCTGCTGTCCAACGCCTTTGACGAAACCATGCTTCGCTATTATCTGGCCTTTTCCCTGGCCCACGAGCTGGGGCTGGAATATACCGGCGAATACCAGTTTATCAACCTGTACATCAACGGCGAGTACCGGGGCCTGTATCTGCTGACCGAGCAGATCGAAGAGGGCAATTCCCGGGTGGATGTGAATTCCTCCAAAACCGGGGAAGTGGATACCGGCTACCTGCTGGAAGGTATTGGCAACAACACCAAGGTGGAGGAGGAACGCTTCTTTACCGTTCCGGAGGTGAACGGCCTGCGGCTGGACCCCAAAAAGCCGGAGTTCCGCTTCTACGTAAAATCCCCCGACGAAACCGAGTGCACCGACGCTCAGCTGGCCTATATTGAAGATTACGTGCTCCGGGTCAACGAAGCTATTTTAACCAAGGATTGGAACAGCATCAGCCAGTTGGTGGACGTGGAGTCTGCGGCCAAGATGTTTTTGCTGGACCAGGTGATGCTCAACAACGATATGGGCTATTGCTTCTATCTGTATAAAAAGGCCGGCGGGAAGCTGTGCTTTGGTCCTATGTGGGACTATGACCAATCCTGCGGCGGCTCCTCCTGGGGCGGCCCCACCTATCGGGGTTGGGAGACCGGCACCTCTCATACCTGGTACCTGGCGCTGATCGAGATCCCCGAATTCCAGAATCTGGTGAGGGGGCTTTATAAAGAGCATCGGGGCTTTATTGAAAAGATGCCGGAATTGGCCGAAGCCACCTACATTCAGTATAAATACGATTTCAATATGAACAACGAAAAGTGGGTGGAGATGTTTGGTAACACCAAAAAGTTCCGTCGGATGCCGGAACTGATGTATCTGGAAAATTACAACCAGCATCTGAATTATCTGCAAGCCTGGCTGCGGAATCGAGCCCGCTGGATCCGGAGTGAGTTAAATATCGGCTAAGCTTGGGATGATTCTTGTCACCATAAGGAGTTTTTATGATCTGTCAACGCTGTGGCACTGAATTTCATAACGATGAAAACATCTGCCCCCGCTGTGGCTACGGCAGACCCAAGCCCAAGATGCATCTGCCCCGCTGGCTTTGGTGGACTGTTGGCATTGCCACCCCGGTGCTGGTGGTGGCCATCAGCCTGGCGCTGTATATGCAGTTTTATCTCAGCTCCGGTTGGGTCCACGGCGCCTGGGAAGGGCAGGAGATGTCCTTGATCCTGAACCTGGACCGGGAACTGTTTATGCTGGAAAATCACGGGGTCAAAATGACCGGCTCCTTCACCCTGGGAGAGGATACCCTGGGCCTTACCACCGAAGAAGGGGAGATGTACGTCTACCGCTACGAGCGGCTGAGTGCCAACCGTATGCGGCTGCAATACAATACCCAGGACGACGGCACCCGTCAGATCACCGTCAGCCGCACCGGCAAGGATGCCGGGTCGCTGATTTTTAGTGAAGATCAGCTGGAGCTGCCCCGCCTGTATCTGGATACGGGGAGGGTGGAGATCGAATCCATCGAAGAGTATATCAATGCCTCTATTACCGTAAAAAATGCGGCTAAACGCAAGTATAACCTGAACGAGCATATCGTGACGGTGCGTGGCCGTGGCAATTCCACCTGGCGGTATTTTGACAAAAAGCCCTATAAATTGAAGTTCACCAAGCCGGTGGACCTGCTGGGGATGGGGGCTGCCAAGGAGTGGGTGCTGCTGGCCAACGCCTTTGACGAAACGATGCTCCGCAACTACCTGGCCTTTACCATTGCCAAGGAACTGGAAATGGAATTTGCCACCGAGTATCAATACGTCAATCTCTTTTTAAACGGCGAATACGTGGGGGTCTACCTGCTGTGTGAGCAGATGGAGGAGGGCCCCACCCGGGTCGACGTGGCCGAAACCGTTCCCGCCCAGGTGGATACCGGTTATTTCTTAAAGACCATCGACACCAAAAGCTCCAACGAAAGCGCCCTCTATTTTAAACTGCCCGAGGTAAACGGCCAAAGCCTGGGGGACCGTGGAATGTTCCGTTTTTACATCAATTCCCCCGACGAAACCGAGTGTACCGATGCCCAATACGAGTTTATCAGCGACTACGTGGAGCAGGCTAACGAAGCC
>JAZOBY010000055.1:0-6427 GCA_045596215.1 Faecousia sp. | reverse complement strand
CCTTAATTGCATCCTTGGCCTTGTCCTCTTCCAGAAAACTGACGTAGGTTTTGGCAAAACGCAGATCCGGGGTGGTTTCCACCCGGGTGATGGAGATCATTGTGCCGCTGACCCGGGGGTCTTTGACAGTGCGGAGCAAGTCCGCAAGTGTCTTCTGAATCTCCTCGTTGATGCGATTGATACGATTGGATGCCATAATTCATCCTCCTTTGTGGCAAATCCGCCACGCCGCACAGGCGGCGCGGCGGAATCAGACATATTACTGCTTGATCTCCTGCATGGCGAAGCATTCAAATACGTCGCCCTCTTTCAGATCGTTGAACTTTTCAATGCTCATACCGCACTCATAACCGGCGGTAACTTCCTTGACAGCGTCCTTAAACCGCTGCAGGGAGCCCACATTACCCTCGTGGATCACGATGTTGTCCCGGAGCACACGCACCTGAGCATCCCGGGTGATCTTGCCGTCCTTGACCATACAACCGCAGACAGTACCGATAGCGGAGACCTTGTAGGTCATACGCACTTCGGCGTGGCCGATGACCACTTCCTCATACTTGGGCGCCAGCATGCCCTTCATGGCCGCCTCGATCTCGTCGATGGCATCATAAATGACCCGGTAGAACCGCATATCCACTTCGCTACGCTGTGCACTTGCCTGTGCACCGGCATCCAGACGGACGTTGAAGCCCACGATGATGGCACCTGCGGTGGAAGCCAGCAGAATGTCGCTTTCGTTGATGGCACCCACGCCGGTGTGGATGACCTTGACCCGAACTTCCTCGTTAGAGATTTTCTCCAAGGAAGATTTCAAAGCCTCGGCGCTGCCCTGCACGTCAGCCTTGACGATGAGGGCCAGCTCCTTCATTTCGCCTTCCTGCATCCGGGCAAACAGATTGTCCAGAGTCACCTTGCTCATGGCGTTGGCGGCAGCATCCTTGGCGGCCTGCTTCCGCTGCTCCACCAATTCTCTTGCCATACGCTCGTCAGCAACGGCGTTGAACTCGTCACCGGGGGCAGGAACTTCCGCAAGGCCGGTGATCTCCACGGGCACAGAAGGTCCGGCAGTCTTGACGGTGCGACCCTTGTCGTTGGTCATCACACGGACACGGCCAACGGCTGTACCGGCAATGACGATATCACCCTGATTCAGGGTGCCGTTCTGCACCAGCAAAGTAGCCACAGGACCGCGGTTCTTGTCCAGACGGGCCTCGATAACCGTACCCTTTGCACGGCGGTTGGGATTGGCTTTCAGTTCTTGGACTTCGGCAGTGAGGATGACCATTTCCAGCAGATCGTCCAGACCCTGGCCGGTCTTGGCAGAGATGGGCACGATGACGGTATCGCCACCCCATTCTTCGGGGATCAGGTCGTACTTGGTCAGCTGCTCCTTGATCTTGTCGGGGTTTGCGGTGGGCTTATCCATCTTGTTGATGGCAACGATGATGGGCACTTCCGCAGCCTTGGCATGGTTGATGGATTCAATGGTCTGGGGCATGATGCCGTCGTCGGCAGCAACCACCAGAATGGCAATATCTGTGGATTTTGCACCACGGGCACGCATGGAAGTAAAGGCGGCGTGGCCGGGGGTATCCAAGAAGGTCACCATATTCCCGTTTACATCGACAGTATACGCACCGATGTGCTGGGTAATACCGCCGGCTTCGCCGGAAGTAACGGAGGTTTTCCGGATGGCGTCCAGCGTGGAGGTCTTACCGTGGTCAACGTGACCCATAACCACCACGACAGGAGCACGGGTTTCCAGTTCTTCTGCGGTATCCTCGTGATCTTCGATCAGCCGCTCCTCGATGGTAACGGTGATTTCTTTTTCCACCTTGCAGCCCAGTTCTGTGGCCACAAATTCGGCGGTATCAAAATCAATGGTCTGGTTGATGCCGGCCATGATGCCGTTCTGCATCAGCAGCTTGATGACTTCACCGGCGGTCTTCTTCATCCGGCTGGCCAGCTCGCCAACGGTGATTTCGTCGGGAATCTTGACGGTGACGGGGGCCTTGCGGGCCACTTCCATCTGCAAGCGGCGGAGCTTTTCCTGCTCCTCGTTGCGGGACTTGTTGCCCTTGAACTTGTTATCCTTTTTGTTCTGCTGCTGACCCTTTTTGCCGAACTTCTGCTTGCCGCCCTGATAATCCTGCACCTTTTCGGACACCAGGTTATCCACATCGGCAAAGCGGTTGGTATTCACTTGAACAGCAGAGGTATCCACCACCCGGCGTTCCCGCTTCCGCTCCGGCTCAGCGGGCTTGGCAGGCTTGTGCTCCGCCTTGGGAGCATTCTGATGGGGCTTGGCAGCAGGCTTGTTTTCCTGCTTGGACTCTTCCTTTTTGACCTCAGCCTTGGGCTCCTCCGCCTTGGGCTCGACAGGCTTGGGCTGAACCGCAAAGACCACTTCCAGAGAGGAGATTTGGTTATTCTGGGTCAAATAGTCAAAGATAATGTTCAGTTCCTCATCCGTCATAACCTGACTGGTGGACTTGGGCTTTTCACTATACTTTGCAAGAATTTCTGTTATTTCCTTGGTTGCCATACCAAAGTCTGTGGCAACCTCTTTCAATCGATACTTGAGCATATATAAACTGCACCTCCAAAATCATAGTTCCTTACTTATTGGGTCTGCGTTTACCAAGACGTTTGTTCCGCTCGTGGGACTTGGCTTCCTTTTGACGCTGCTTGGCTTTCCGGGCCATTTCTTCCAGCACCTCCAAAACCGCCTGGGTTTTGGGATCATTCAGGGCTTTCACAAAGGAAACAGCCAAACCGGCGTCTGTGATGGCGGCGATGGCCAAACTGGTGCGACCGATCACAAACCCCATCTCGTCCTTGGTGTAGGGCAGACGCAAAACCTGCTGATGGGTTCCGGCCACAAAGCTTTTGGCTCTACGCCAAGTGTGATCGGATGCGTCCGATGCCACGATCACCAGTCTTGCGTGACCTTCCCGGGCAGCTGCACCCACAGGTTCTTCGCCCAGTTCCGCAAATCCTGCTTTTCTGGCCAATGCCAGATAGTTAAGTGCCTTATCCATTGCTGCCTACCTCCATTTCCTTGGTAAGACGGTCATATACGTCCTCAGGAATGGGGGTTTCCAGACACCGCTCCAAAGAGCGGCTTTTTCTGGCCTTGGCAAGGCAGTTGGGATCCGGGCAGACATAGGCACCACGGCCGTTAAGCTTGCCGGAAAAATCCAGGCGGACTTCCCCATCGGTACAACGCACTACGCGGATCATGGCTCTTTTTTCTTTTCGTTCCCGGCAGCCCATACACTGCCGCTGAGGGATCTTCTTTTGCACGAATCGCACCTCCAAAACACGGTGTCATCGCGAGGGCCGATAGGCCCGTGGCGATCTCCCGGTACGATGTTTGTTACTGCACAGCAGATCGGTGAGCTCTACCAGGAGATTGCCACGTCGCTGCGCTCCTCGCAATGACATGCGAGAAATTAACATATTTGATTACTCTGCCTGGGATGCAGGCTTGATGTCGATCTTAAAGCCGGTGAGGCGGGCAGCCAAACGGGCATTCTGGCCCTCCTTGCCGATGGCAAGGCTGAGCTGATCGTCGGGCACCACCACACGGCAGGCGTGTTTCTGACCGGGGATCACTTCCACGGAAATCACATCCGCCGGGCTGAGGGCAGCACTGACATACTGGCAGGGATCTTCAGACCATACCACAATGTCAATCTTCTCACCGTGGAGCTCTTCCACAACGGCGGCCACACGTCCGCCACGGGGGCCGACACAGGCACCCACGGGATCGATGCCTTCCATAGCGGCACGAACGGCCATCTTGGAACGGGAACCGGCTTCCCGGGCGATGTTGCGGATTTCCACCTGACCGTCCGCAATTTCGGGAGTCTCCAGCTCGAACAGACGACGCACCACATTGGGGTGAGTCCGGGAGACGTAAACATTGGTGGAGCGGCTGCCTTGGCGGGCCTCCAATACGTAAACACGAACATGGTCACCGGGGCGATAGCTCTCGCCGGGGATCTGCTCGGAAGCGCGCAAAATAGCGTTGTGCTGTTCGTTGCCCTGGCCCACGGTCACCAGAATGTCGCCGCTTTCGGGGTCAACCCGCAGCACCGTACCGGTGAGCAGCTCCTGAGTCTTGGAGGAGTAGCTCTCGTAGACCATGCCACGCTCGGCCTCACGAATACCCTGGATCACCACCTGCTTTGCAGTCTGGGCGGCGATACGGCCGAATTTCTGAATGTCCACAGGAATGGACACGTTGTCACCGATCTTTACGTCGGGATTGATGTTCTTGGCGGCATCGATGTGGATTTCCAGTGCGGAATCCTCCACTTCTTCCACCACAGTCTTTACCTGATACATGTACAGGCCCTCTTCGCTCAGATCCACCACCACATTTTCAGCGGGGATATCCCGATGGTCTTCCCGGTCCTTGCGGTAGGCGTTGGCCATGGCCTGCTTCAAACGCTCCACCATGTAATCCACGCTGATGCCCTTGATCTTCTCCAATTCCCGCAGGCTGGCGAAAATCTCAGCACCGATGTCGATCTTGGGAGCTTCTGTCTTTTTGCTTCTTCTCTGTGCCATTGTCGTTAAATTCCTCCTATATATAAGTGTTTGTGTATTTCTTAAAATTCCACACGAAGCCGCACCAAAGCAACTTCGGATTTTTCGAAGGTAATGGTTTCTTTTCCGGCTTCCACGGTCACCTTGCCGTCCTCATAGGCCCGCAGGATGCCGGGGATCTCTTTCAGACCGTTCCGGGGGCGGTACAGCTTGACCATAATGGGGCTTCCCATAAACCGCTCAAAATCGGAAGGACGGGACAGCTTTCGCTCCAAACCGGCGGAGCATACCTCAAAATGATAGGATTCCGCAATGGGGTCTTTTTCATCCAAAATGGGATCTACGGCCCGGGAGATGGCTTCGCAGTCGGTGATGTCCACACCGCCCTCTTTTTCAATGTACAGCCGCAGGAAACGCTCTGAGCCTTCCCGGACGTATTCCACGTCCCACAGGGAGCATCCGTGGGCCTCCACGATGGGCCGGGCAAATCCGGCAACCAGTTCTGTTACTTTCATAAAACCTCCTGTTGTCATTAAGAAAGAGAGAGGGGCTCGCCCCTCTCTCCTAACAGTCCAACATCTTACAATGGGATTATAACACCCTTTTCCGGGAAATGCAACCCCTTTTTTGCAGAAAAAACTCCCGTTTTTTTCGACAAATATCCATAAAATGCTGTCATTGCGAGCCAGTCCGCAGACTGGTGTGGCAATCCCCATCGCCGAACGAATGCACCATCGTACCTAATATGTCATTCCGAGGGCCGTAAGGCCCGTGGGAATCTCCCGGTACGATGTTTGTTCCTGCGATGCATATCGGTGGATGTTACCAGGAGATTGCCACGTCGCCGCCGTTGGCGGCTCCTCGCAATGACATAATAGCGAAACGTCCAAAACCCTCCCCTTTGGCGAAGGCTTTTATTCTTCACTCCCCAAGCGAACGGATATAACCTCCGACATAAAGATGCCAAACTCCTTATAAATATTGAACAGTACGTCGATTTTTAGACCGGGCGGCAATTCTCCTTTTTCGATTTTGTTCAGCGACCCTACCCCAATTCCCATCTTTTGGGCCATTTCTTTTTTGGATAGTCCGTAATGCTTGCGAAGCCATGCAACATTGTGTAAAAAATGTCTATCATAAATACACCCCTTTCTAGGTTAGTTATCCTAAGTGTAGCATAAATACCCATTAGGGTGCTTGATAAACACCTCATAAGGGGTCTATAATGTTTAACACAACCAGAAACCTCGTCGGAAAATACGAAAAGAATAGGAAGTAGGGGCGAGCATTGCTCGCCCGCGGGCGGCAGATTGCCGCCCCTACAATAAACACCGCCGGGAAACCCGGCGGTGTAATTGCTTATTACTGCTCTTCAATCTCTTTCAGAGCGTCCTTGCGGCTGAAGTTTGCACGGCCCTTCTCGTCGAAGCCCATGAACTTAACCCAAGTCATATCGCCCAGGTTCAGAACATCCTCAACCTTCTCAACGCGGCGGTTCTCCAGCTTGGAGATGTGCACCATGCCGTCGTGACCGGGAGCAATCTCCACGAACGCACCGATGGGCAGGATGCGGACGACCTTACCGTAGTACAGCTTGCCAACCTCGGGAACGAAGCAGATGTCGTCCACCATCTTCTTGGCAGCCAGGGCAGCGGCAGAATCCACAGCGGAGATGAACACGCTGCCATCGTCCTCAATGTCAACCTTGGCGCCGGTGTCGGCACAGATTTTCTGAATGGTCTTGCCGCCGGAGCCGATAACTTCGCGGATCTTGTCCACGGGAATGGTCATGCTGATCATCTTGGGAGCGAACTCAGAAACCTCAGCGCGAGGCTCGGGAATGGCCTTCAACATGACCTCGCTCAGGATC
>JAZOBY010000054.1:0-3446 GCA_045596215.1 Faecousia sp. | reverse complement strand
ATCCTTCGCAATATTGAAAACTACCGGATCGCAAAGAATGCCACCATTATGATGGTCAGCCATTCTATGAGTGATGTGGCCCGGCTGGCAGACCGCCTGCTGGTTATGAACGATGCCGCACTTGCTATGGACGGAACGCCTACGGAAGTGTTTGCCCATGCCGGTCAGTTGCTGGATATGGGACTGGACATTCCCGAAATAACAAGACTTTTCCTGAAATTGCAGCAGATGGGAATTGCCGTAAATTCGGTGTATACCATACATCAGGCAGTTGCGGAGATCAAGCGGATCAGGGAGGAAAACGCCCATGCTTAAAGATATTACGCTGGGTCAGTTCTTCCCCGGAACTTCTATCATTCATCGGCTTGACCCACGAACAAAACTGATTGGTCTGATTGCCTATATCGTCGCATTGTTTACTGCAGGGGATTGGGTTTCTTACGGAATTGTCTTTGCTTTTTTGGCAACATGTGTTGCCATTTCCAAAATTCCCTTAAAATCCTTTATTCACGGCATGAAACCGCTGGTGTTAATTCTTGTGTTTACGGGAATCTTAAACCTGTTCTTCACCACTGGTGAAAGGGTCTTGGTACAATTTTGGAGAATTACAATTACTCTGGAGGGTGTTGAGCGGGCGCTGTTTATGATGGGCCGTATTTTGATGCTGATCTGCGGCACTTTTTTGTTGACCTACACCACTTCACCCATCAGCCTGACCGATGGATTGGAATCGTTGCTTAGCCCCCTTAAGAAGATCCATCTGCCTGTCCATGAACTTTCTATGATGATGTGCATCGCTCTTCGGTTCATTCCTACACTCATTGAGGAAACGGATAAGATCATCTGTGCCCAAAAGGCAAGAGGTGCGGATTTTGAAACAGGCAAGATCATCGAGCGGGTGAAGGCGCTTGTGCCCATTTTGGTGCCGTTGTTTATCAGCGCATTCCGTCGTGCCGATGAATTGGCCACGGCTATGGAATGCCGCTGCTATCACGGCGGTGACGGACGGACAAAGATGAAACTTCTGCGGCTGAAACGGTTCGATTACGGAACATTTTTCCTGCTTGCAGTGTTGATCGCCGCAGTGATTTTTGTGGCGCAACTGGGTCTGTGAGGTAACGATGAGAAATATTGCACTGTTTCTGATGTATGAAGGCACTGCTTACCACGGGTGGCAGATGCAGAAAAATCTCTCCACCGTTCAGCAGACATTACAAAAAGCAATCGAAATGGTTGTGGGACACAATGTGCATGTAACCGGTTGTGGTCGGACAGATGCAGGCGTTCACGCCCGTTGTTATGTGGCGAATTTCAGAACCACATCCACAATTCCGGTTGACCGTTTGCCCTATGCGCTCAATACCCACCTGCCAGTGGATATTGTGGTAACAAAGGCTTTTGAGGTAAATGAAAACTTCAACGCAATCGGTTCTTGTGTCCGCAAGGAGTATACCTATACTATTTATAATTCCCGGGTGCGGGATCCGTTCTATGTGAACAGGGCGTGGTTTTACCCCAAGCATCTGGACGAGAAGATCATGCAGGCCGCAGCCGACCAATTTATCGGCACTCATGATTTCGCGGCTGTGCGCAGTGTAGGTACGGATGTAAAATCCACCGTACGCACCGTATACTATTATGATGTGATCCGAAAGGGCAATATCATTGAACTGAAGGTGTGCGCCAACGGATTCCTTTATAATATGGCCCGGGCGATGGCCGGTACGGTGGTCTATGCCGCTGAAGGGAAATTCCCACCGGAACAGATCGGACAGATCTTAAAAGAGGGCAACAGAACTGCGGCGGGCCCTACAGTGCCCCCCGGTGGCCTTTATATGACCCATCTGTGGTACGATGATGGTATTGACCGCTTTGAGTGCCCGGAGATTATTTAAAAAATTCACATAATGTTTTTCCTATTTCGGTAAGATTGTGTTATAGTAGCCGAAAGAAAGGTTGTGAGGATGTATGCAGCCAAAATTGTGTACGAAATGTAAGAAGAATATGGCCGTTGTCTTTATTACCAAGATCGAAAACGGCGTCACATTGAATGAGGGTTATTGCTTGAAATGCGCCCGTAGTCTGGGCATTCCCCAGATCGAAGCGGCCGTCAAGCAGATGGGCTTTTCTGATGACGATCTGGACTCTCTTTCTGATGAAATGTCCAGTATGTTTGGGCAAATCGAGGAAGATTCGGACGAGCCGGAAAGCAGAACTGCTACATTCCCTATGCTGAACCAACTGTTCAACAATATGGGCGGCGAGAAAGAGAATCAGCCGGCAAAGAAGCAGGAATCCGCCAACGAGGATGCCCCGAAGGAAAAGGGCGGCAAAAAGCACAAATTCCTGGACAGTTACTGTATGAACCTGACCGGCCGCGCCAGAGAAGGCAAACTGGACAAAGTGATCGGCCGCGATGTGGAAACGGAGCGCGTGATCCAGATCCTAAACCGCCGCCAAAAGAACAATCCTTGCTTGATCGGTGAGCCGGGCGTTGGCAAAACTGCCATTGCTGAGGGACTTGCCCAACGAATCGTTGCTGGGGATGTGCCTTACAAACTGCGGGACAAGGAAGTGTTTCTGCTGGATCTGACATCATTGGTGGCAGGCACTCAGTTCCGGGGCCAGTTTGAGAGTCGTATGAAGAGTCTGATTGCGGAGATTAAGGCTTGCGGCAACATTATTCTGGTCATCGACGAGGTGCATAACCTTGTAGGCGCAGGTGATGCGGAGGGTTCTATGAACGCCGCCAATATCTTAAAACCTGCGCTTTCCCGGGGTGAAATTCAGGTGGTCGGTGCTACCACATTCAATGAATACCGTAAGCACATCGAAAAGGATGCGGCCCTTGAGCGCCGTTTCCAGCCGGTGAGCGTTGCCGAGCCTACTATTGAGGAGGCTTGCCAAATTATGGTGGGCATTGCCAAGAATTATGCCGATTTCCACGGTGTGACTATCTCTCCGGAAATCGCCCGGCAGTGCGTTATGCTCTCCGAGCGTTATATTACCGACCGATTCCTGCCCGACAAGGCCATTGACCTTTTGGATGAGGCCTGTTCGGATTTGAATCTGCGCTGTAAAGAGATATCCCTGCGGGCAGAGAAGAAGAAGGAACGGGACGATTACGAATTGGAACTGCGTATGCTCACCGAAGACACGGAAAATGAGCATTATGAGCGCTTGGCTCATATCCGCAGCAAGTTATGCCAGTTACAGGCGGAAATTGAAGAACTGGAAAAGATCCCCGCCCCTGCGGTAACCATCGAAAATCTTGCCAGAATCATTGAACTGTGGACGAAAATTCCCGCCAGCAAGATCAAGGCCCAGGAATACCGCCAGATCCAAGGCCTGGCTGACCGGCTAAAGACCCGTATCGTAGGTCAGGATGAGGCGGTAGAAGTGGTGGCAAAGGCCATCCGCAGAAATCGCGTTGGGATTAGCCCTAA
>JAZOBY010000053.1:0-3318 GCA_045596215.1 Faecousia sp. | reverse complement strand
CGGGTCAGTATCTGTGTGTTATTGGAGATCATGTACTCCAAAATGCGAAACTCCTTCTCGCTGAGCCGCACACTTTGCCCGTTTGTTGTGCAGGAAAGCGTCGTGGTGTTCGTATCCAGGGAAATATCCCCGAAGGACAGCGTTCCATCGGGCGTATTGATATTCCGTCTACCCAGTGCCCGGAGTCTTGCAAGCAGTTCCTTGGTCATAAAAGGTTTGGTTAAGTAATCGTCGGCACCGCTGTCAAGGCCTTCTACTTTATCGTCAAGCTCTGCTTTCGCCGTCAGCATCAGAATCGGGGTCTTTATGCCTGCCTGCCTTGCCTTCTTTGCAATTTCAAAGCCGTTCATTCCCGGAAGCATAACATCCAGAACGATGATATCGTAAATTTCACTTTCAATGGCAGCCAGTCCATCAAGACCGTTTGCAAAGTGGTCTACCTCATATTTTTCCTGCCGTAGGATCTCACACAGTGCCTGTGCCATTCTCTTTTCATCTTCTACCAGTAACAGTCTCATAACCGCCACCTCCACATATACATCATTATATCACAAAACATTGAAGAATGATTGAAGAATGTTCTTATATTTAGAAAATTGTAAAAGAAGAGGTGACGACTATTGAACTGCCCCAGTTTGTGCGGACAGCACAAACTGGGGCAGGTCAGAGATGCTCCCTGCTACCTTTTTATCATCACTCGATTATGGGATTATTTGTTGTCAGATTTTCCAAAACGGAGCATTTTGCGGCTTCCGCATAGCCGATACACCGGACACCTTTTTTCTTGAAGTGTGAATATTGAAGATATAATCTCTCGTATGAATGATTGCGGGAACCAACGAAAAAATCCAAAATCAACAATTGACAATCAGCTGACTTTATGGTATTATTCCCTACAAGTTAGCAGCCGCTAACCTCTGCTTTAGAAGGTTGACGGCTATGTATTAGCTCAGTGGTTAGCCGCCGCTAACCATTTTAAATGAGGGATGAATATGATGATCAACAAACGACTGATTGGTACAGTCAAAGAAAGTAAAAAGTACATTGCCGGGAATGTGATATGCCAGTGGGTCTCCCTGGCAGCCAATATCACCATGATGGGTGCCATTGCCCACATGCTGCAAAGTCTGTTTTCGCGAAGTGCCGGCGACGGGCAGATCGCACTGACTGCTGTGATCGCGGCAGTTGCCGTGGTGATCCGCTTTGTGTGTGCAACGTTGTCCAGCCGGATGGGTTATCTAAGTTCCAAGGCGGTCAAAAAGACCCTGCGTGAAATGATTTACCGCAAGCTCCTGCGGTTGGGCACATCTTACAAAGAACAGGCCAATACCTCTGAAGTGGTGCAGGTGGCCGTGGAGGGTGTTGACCAGTTGGAAACCTATTTTGGTGCCTACCTTCCTCAGTTTTTCTATGCCATGCTGGCACCGCTGACCCTGTTTGCGGTACTGAGCTTTGTGAATTTCCCCTCTGCCATTGTTCTGCTGGTCTGTGTGCCGCTGATCCCCGTGACCATCATCATGGTTCAGCGGTGGGCGAAGAAGCTGCTGGCAAAATACTGGGGCCAGTACACCGCATTGGGTGATACATTCCTTGAGAATCTGCAGGGTCTGACCACCACGAAGATCTATCAGGCAGATGATTTCAAACACAAGGAAATGAATGAGCAGAGCGAGCATTTCCGTCGCATTACCATGAAGGTGCTGACCATGCAGCTGAACTCCATTACCATCATGGACCTCATCGCCTACGGAGGTGCAGCGCTGGGTGTGATCCTGGCGACGACCCAGTTCCGCTCTGGCCATGTGGACTTATCAGGCTGCATCCTCATTATCCTGCTGGCAGCGGATTTCTTCCTGCCTATGCGGATGCTGGGAAGCTTCTTCCATATAGCCATGAACGGCATGGCAGCATCGGATAAGATCTTCCGGCTGCTGGATCTGCCGGAACCCGAGCAGAAAACAGAAACCGTTCCTGCGGATTACTCTATCGAATGTAAGGACCTGCGTTTTTCTTATAACGCGGACCGGGAAATCCTCCATGGTATGGATATGGCATTCCCTAAAGGCAGCTTCACTGCTATTGTAGGTGAATCCGGCTGCGGCAAGTCCACCATTGCTGCCATTCTGATGGGAAGAAATAAGGGTTATACCGGCTCCATCACAGTCGGCGGAATTCCCCTCTCCGAAATCAGCGAAGGCAGCCTCATGGCGAATTTCACTTATATCAGCCATCAAAGTTATCTCTTTAAGGGTACTGTCCGGGACAATCTGCTGATGGCCCGTCCAAATGCCGGAGATGACACTCTGTGGCAGGTGCTGGAGCAGGTAAACCTGGCAGACTTCCTTCGCAGCGAAAAGGGACTGGACACTGTATTGAACGAAAAGGCCAGCAACCTGTCCGGCGGTCAATGTCAGCGGCTGGCTCTGGCAAGAGCACTGCTCCACGACAGCCCGGTGTATATCTTCGACGAAGCTACTTCCAACATTGATGTGGAGAGTGAAAATGATATCATGCGTGAGATTCACGCACTGGCAAAAACCAAGACCGTGATCCTGATCTCCCACCGGCTTGCCAATGTGGCAGGTGCGGACAATGTCTATGTGCTGGATAAGGGCAACATCGTCGAATCCGGTAATCACAAGGAGCTTCTGGCAGCGAACAGCACTTACGCAAAGCTGTGGAACGCCCAGCAGGAACTGGAAAGCTACAATCATTCCGTCATTGCGAGGAGCGAAGCGACGTGGCAATCCCCCGGACCGAAGAAGATTGCCACACCAGTGTGCGCACTGGTTCGCAATGACAGCAAGGACGGAGGTGAAGCAAAATGAAAAGAAGCGGATTTCAAATTATGTCCCGGCTCATCGGCCTTGTAAAGCCGCTCACCGGCTACATGATTCTCGCCATCACCATGGGCCTCATCGGCCACCTGTGTGCCGCCTTTATTACCGTGTTCGGCGGTTATGCGATCCTCCATGTGCTGCACCCCGAATGGTCTATGAATTTAGGCGTTTTGTTCGGTGCGGTTCTGATTTTTGCACTGGTTCGTGGTTTCCTGCGGTACGCAGAACAGGCCTGCAACCATTTCATTGCCTTTAAGCTGCTGGCACTGATCCGGGATAAGGTGTTTGGTGCTCTTCGCAAGCTCTGTCCTGCCAAGCTGGAGGGCAAGGACAAGGGTAACCTGATCTCTATCATCACTTCCGACATCGAACTGCTGGAAGTGTTCTATGCCCACACCATTTCTCCCATCGCCATTGCGTTCCTTTTCTGTATCATTATGGTCTGCTTCATTGGCAGTTACCATGTGGCATTGGGCGT
>JAZOBY010000052.1:0-12955 GCA_045596215.1 Faecousia sp. | reverse complement strand
ATGTCTTAGCCAACTCCTTGGCTCACAGAACGACATGGCTACGATCCGACTTCAGCACTGGTAGATATGCTGAACTACGGTGCAGCTGTTCAGGTCAACCAGGACCACTTTGTTGAGTCCCTGCCCAGTGCTGGCGATTACGCAAGCAAGTCGGAGGCCAAGCGGTCTTAGGAAGACAAATGTCTTAGCCAACCTTGCTTACGGAATCGCCGTAACGCATCAGAGCGATAACCAAGTCGTTGTTTGCACCGCCGAGGTGGGTCTGAGCACAAGCCTCAATGCTGGTCTCGATGACCTGAGAAACGATATTGCCATCTGCATCGTACACAGCGATGGTGAAGGTGCTGCGCATCTGGTTTGCCTTGATCACGACGCGGGCGATGGGCCAGCCGGGAGCAGCATCGTAGTTGTACAGAACTTCAACTTCCTCACCGTTGACAAAGGCCTTGACAGTCTTGCCTTCCAGATCTGCTCCGTAGTACATCACGTTGAATTCGACCTTAGCCTGCATGGAAATGCTGGGGCCGTAACCAACGATACCGCTGCCGGTAACGGAGGAGGTTGCGTTGAATTCAGGAGTGGTGGTCGTGCCGTAGCTTGCGTAATCGCCGGCACTGGGCAGGGACTCAACAAAGTGGTCCTGGTTGACCTGAACAGCTGCACCGTAGTTCAGCATATCTACCAGTGCTGCACAGTTAACAGTGTTGTTTGCTGCTGCAAAGGTTGCCAGTTTCTCCAGAGCCAGAGCGTGGACGGAAGTAACGATGGACTGTCCAACGTAGACAACGCCGTCCTTCTCTGCGTACAGAGTCAGGGTGACCTGCTCAGTCATGGACCAAGACATAACGGGATGCTCGAAGATGGTGTAATCATAGCCGGCGTAGGAGTAAGGAACTACGTTGCAAAGTGTCTCAACAGCGTTGCCGGCAGGATCGACCTGAGTGGCAATAGCGTAGAACTTGTCGTAGTTAGCAGCGGTACCATTGTAGAACATAATGTTCATACCAATGTAATCCTGGAAGCTGATACCGGCAGTGCCCAGGAAGGTCAGGTTTGCGTCAGCGATGGGGCCAGCAGTTGCACCACAGCCGGAGCAAACGCCGTCAACGTAGGTGTGTTCGCCGGTAGCGGGAATGATCACGCTCTTCAGGTTGGTCATCTGGGTCAGAGCTTCGTCAGTCCAGGCAGCACCGCAGTCGTCACAGCACCAGTAAGCGACGTTGCCGTTAGCAATACAGGTGGCCTCCTTGGCCTCCACAGCTACGATGGTATGAGCAGCATCGGGGTTGGTGATCTCGTAGCAGTTCATGCAGACGGGATCGCAGGGATAGAAGTACACGTGATCAGCTACATCTTCGCGGATTACGCCACAGATGTTGCATTCTGCATCACAATCAGCGTCATAGACGTGCTCACAGCCCAGGCCGCAGCGGTCGCAAACACCGTTGGTGGACTCACCCTCGTCGTTCGTCCACTTGTGGGTGATCTCCTTGCCACAGCGAGCACAGAGGCCTGTTTCACCAAGGGCGATGTGGGCACAGTCGTGATCCAGAGCTTCTTCAGCAATGTAGCCACAGCCGGGAACGGTGCAGTAGGAAGGAGTGGTGCAGGTTGCGTCAACCAGAGTGTGGTTCTCGGAAACAGCACCGTACTCGGTAACGCCAACAGCACCGCAGTCACAAGTAACGGTTCTGGTGGCCTTGTTCGTGCAGTTGGCATCGGAAACAACAGGATTCTTCCACTCGTGTGCGCAGGTCTTAAACAGGGAGAAGTTGTCGTACCAAGAGTCGTAATCAGCGAGAGATGAGTTAGTGGCAATTTGAATAATAATCATGCTAAACTCATCTGCGGGGGTTGTGAATTCATACTCATAAGTAGTCCAACCATTCGCAGCCGGGGTGGTGGTGGGTGATTCCAGCTGTGTCTTGTTGGCAGCAGAAGTAGAGGTGCCAGCATAAATTAAGGGAATGTTGGTTCCTACCATCTTGGCATCAAATTTCAGAGTATATTTGGTATCTTTTTCCAGTTTATACAGACGGTAGACAATCGAAGCGGAATTTGGACTCTCCGCCTTAACAGCTTTATCATACACATGCAGTACAGCATTCGTTGCGTTACCCTCTTCCCAATCGAATGCAGCGTAAGCTTTTGTGCCTTCAGCGATTTCAGACATCTCTTTAGGGCTAACCCAACCGGATGTTTGTGCACTTTCATCGTAGCCATTGTAATTAAACTGAACAGTACCGGTGGTCTCGACCGGGGCCACGCCAACGGGCAGACTCTCGAAGGAGCCGTTCTTGTCAGCCAGAAGGTTCTCACCGCCGTCAAGGGTCAGCACCAGATTGTCAAAGATGGCCTGACTGATCCCATCGTAAGATGTAACCCTTACCAGCAGTTTGTTAACCGCACCGGAGATGGTGCCGCTTCTGCTGGCTGTTTTACCAGTGGCAAAAGTGGAGGAAACAATGGTATCGCCGGTCTTTACATCATCCACATAGGGTGCTACCTGCATCTTGGTGGTACCTTCTGCACTGAAAACATCAGCAGATAAATAGACAGTCTTGTCTGCTTCGCCGGGGGTGACAGGGACTTCGATGTTAATGGAGATAAGCTTACCTTCGATTTCATCGGTAATCTTGAAGGCCCAGTCGCCGTCAGAAGCCCACTGGTTGGTCACTTCCAGGGCCAAGCCCTCGTCGTGGTTGCCGCCAATATACCAACCCTCGCCACCCAACTGATAGTCATCAGTAATGGGATAGCTGACAGCATTCACGACGCCGCTTTGCAGAGCACCATTGCTAAACAGTTCTTCTTCAATAATATGTGCGGGCATTTCCAGGCCACAGTTCACGCAGTAGCCCTCGGGAGCATTGTGCTCACAAACGTCACCGCAGGAGGCGCAAATGCCGTCAACATAGTCGTGGTCATAAGTGGTGGTATTGGTTTGGACTGCGCCGCAAGCAGCACACTCAAAGGTGCTCACCAGGGGAGATTGGCAGTTGCCTTCGCCGTTCACGCCCGTTTCGACCCACTCATGATCACAGACCTTGGTCAGGACAAAGTTATCAAAGTAGGCATTGCGTGCTACAGTTCCATTCTCAACTGCTGCAAAATACGGGTACATTTCCAGTCTTACTGTATTGCTGCCGGTTGTAAAGGTAATTGCAGGAGCAGCAGTCCATGTTTCAGCTACCGACAGTCTCTTAAATGGGTTCTTAATATAATCCTCTGCATCTTTTTCAAACTCTTTTGCAAAGTAGAAAAGCACGTCAGCATCGGACTTGTAATCAAAGGTCAGCTGATATTCCGTGTCGGGTTCGACATCAATACTGTTAACAGCACCCCAAGCTTTCTCTGCCGCATCCCCGGCAAGATGCAAATATGCGTTGTCGCCTTCGTCATTGGCGATGATTGTGCTAGACACCTTCTCGGTCCAGTCGCTCTTGTCCATACAGAGCTGCTCTGTTTCCTCGAGCGTAGCGCCAGTCAAAATTTCCTCGAAAGAGCTGTTGCTCAACAGGTTTTCGCCGTTATCAACGGTCAAAGACATGTTGTCCACATAACCGTCGAACTCGGTGCTCGCTTTAGTCGTAATATAAACCTGAGCGGATGCCGCGTCCTTAGGAATTGTCATTTCAGAGTTATATTCCTCCCAGACACTGCTGGTCGCGAACTCCACGTTCTCTCCTTTAGACAATTTTCCGCCATCATTGTCTAAGAATTGTATATACATGTAGGCTTTATTGGCGAACATTCCGCAAGCAAAAGCAGACAGCTTTATCGTGCTGTTTTCTGTCCTATCCTCAGGCAGGGTAACGGTTTGATAGATAGAAGCCGCGGCTTTACTAGCTTCATGCGTAATATGCAGGACATAGTCGTCAGATGCATAGTATTGCCCATTGAGCACATATGCGTCAGTTGCCTCTACCGTCATGTTCTTAAATGACGAGCCCGACCATGACTTGAGATACTTGATTGCATTGATCGTATAGGTAGAAACATTGCGTACTTCGCCAAATGTGCCATTGGCGATCAGGTTAGGAAGGGAAACAACTGTTTCCGTTTTGGTTGCACTCTCTGCACGCACCAGGCTGACCCCGGAACCTGCAAGAATGCTCAGCACCATACACACTGACAGCAGTATGCTGATGCCGCGATTGAGGTTTCTTTTCATTGCTAGATCTCCTTTCAAATTTTGGTTACTTTTATTACGAGGCACTGCACGCCTGATAATACCTGATTGCGTGATTTTTCTCCCATTCATAAGGGCATTGGATGCTTACTGATTTGGAATATTCTGACTTCCGATATGTCCACTTGCATATATTGTACTCACAAAACCAACTTCTGTCAAGTAGAATTACACAAAAAAACACACCAACAAAAAGTATGGAAGCCCATCGGACTTCCATACTTTTTATTTACTTTTCCTTCAGTATATACTCTTGTGCCGGGATCATCACATCTGTGTTGACCTTGCTTGTATCGTTGCTTTCTGTTACGAACAGGACCGCATCCCGGGATGTGCCCAAATAATGCCATGTTCCGGCACAGACATTGTACGCAACACCGGGCTGCATGGGGATTTCCTCAAACTGTTCGTTTTCCAGAATCAGCATGGTTGCCTTACCGGACATGAGCACAAACACCTCGTCCGTTTTATTATGGCGCTTCATTTCCCTAACTGCACCATAAGCATACATAGGATCGTGGGTAATAAATGCACATTTGAAACGCTCAGTTTCCACAACGGTTTCAAAACCAGGACGGCTGGGTTCGAATGTGGTCAGCATCGCTTATCTCCCCTTATTTGGTGAAATCCCAATCTTTTTCCCGTTTGCCAGTCTCGAACTGCCGGGTAGACAGCTTCCAGTCCTCGCCCTCACGGAATTTCTTGTGGAATTTCTTGGTCAGCACACCCTTTTCTTCCAAATGAATGTAGCAGGCTCTGTCGCAAGCACGACCACAGATGGAAGTCCGGTAGAAATGCTTTGCCGGGGGGTAGAAGTAGGTTGCACTCATGATCTTCTTGGCAAGCTCCATGTCAATATCCGCTTCGCCGGCAATGATCTGCAAACGCTCCTCGAAGTCCATATAGGCATCCGGCGGCATGAAGGGGTTCTTGCTGCCGTTTGCGCCGTTGTAATAAACACCGCAACGCCAGGGATCCAGATTGCCCTCGGTGGAGATCGCCTTGCCGGGGCAAGCCTTGATACATTCGCCACATTGATCACACAGGCTTGCAGAGCAAAGCTCGCTGGGTTCCAGCTCTGCATCGGTCAGAATAAAGCAGTACCGGATAAAGGGGCCGTATTCCGGGGTCAGCAAAGAGCCGATCATGCTCTTCTCGCCCAGGCCGCATTGGACGGCACAGTTGAGGAAATCGATCTGATTTTCAGCCTTCACGCCACGCACCACGTCGGTGTAGTCCACCTCGGGGTTGGTGCTGTTTTCCTCATTCATGATGAGCTGGTTTTTCCGCTGAGGAATGGCCTCAAAGCCTTCCTCCTCAATGAGATTGCTCACATTGATCAGAGCCAGGGGCATGACGGTCTCTTCCAGGTTCTCAACACCCATGGTGGTGTACTGGTAGTAGGTCGTACCCTCTTCAACGCCTCTGTAAATGCCACGCAGCACACGGAAGCCCAGACCGATAACGGTCTTGGTTTCCGGGAAAATGCGGAACACCGCATCATCCGCAGCGAAACGGCTGGCAGGGGCAAAGCCCACCAGGTCGGCATCATATTTTTTTGCCAGTTCTATGATCTTGTTTCTCATATTTTGCCAACCTCCTTCAAGTGCTTATAGCACACAGTTTCGCAAGATTTGCCGCACAGGCAAGGCACATAGCCAAAATGGGTATTGGGCAGGATTTTCAAGCTGTCGTATACTTCCAGGGCACTGTCCTTGTCGAACTTCATTTCACCGTTCAGAATCTGCTCCCGTTGGGGATGATCCTTCAGAAACTCCTCATTAGCAAAGGGATTGGACTTGTGAGCACCGCGATAATAGACGCTGCACTGCCAGCTGTCCACGCCATCAGCAGAAATTGCCTTACCGGGACAGGCTTCCATGCACTTGCCGCACTTGTCGCAAAGGTCTTCCTTGAAAGGCTCGTCAAATTCCAGTTCCATATCGGTGATGATGTAGACGAAACGCATATATGTACCGTACTTCGGCACGATCACCTTGTTGTGCAGACCGATGCTGCCCAGACCGCAGACTACAGCAGCCTTGTTGTAATCGATGATTACGTCGGGAGCGGGTTTTCCCTCCTCCACCGGACTGGCAAATTGCAACTCGTAGATCCGGTTCACCTCGGGATTGGTGGTCTTGTCACCCTTGACCCGGAATCCGGGAACGCTTCTTTGCAGGCATGCGTCATAACCCTCATTTTCGATGAGGCGGCCCATCTTGATCAGGAAAATCTCAGCAAAGGATTCGTCGATGTACTTCACGCCCAGGTTTACATAATTATAGTACTGTCTCTGATCTTCCATGGCGTGGTACAGACCACGGGGCACTTTGATACCGAAGCCGATGATACTTTTGGCATTGGGTAAAATGGAGTAAGGATTGTGCTGAGGGTCATCCCCCTTAAACAGGGCAGGATCGCCAATGCCGCAGATGGTAGCGCCGTATTCTTTTGCTTTCTGTTTGATAAATTCCGCGTTCATAATCTACCCCTCCTTATCTATCCATTTTCCAGGCTTTTTTCGTGCGCAACGGCTCATGGAATCTGCCTTCCATACAACCGCCCTTCTTTTCCAAAACGCTGACACAAGCACGGATACAGCCACCGCACTTGGCCATGTTATACCCCACCCAGCTGGGGAAGTATTTTTCCAGAGCACCATAGACCTTCATGATCTCTTTTTCGTTGGCTTCCTTGGTGATTCCCTCCAACAGGTTCAGTGCACCGTTTTCATTTTCATCGAAAACTTCCTTGGGCACGAAGGGGTTAAAGTATCTGCCACCGTGGGTGTAGAAGGCATAACACCGCCACATGTCGATATCGCCCCACTCCAAGGTCTTACCAGCCAAATTGACCGTCACTTTCTTGCCGGAGTTGATGGCAGGAATACAGCCACCGGGGCACTCTCTGACACAGGCACCGCAACGCCGGCAGAGGGGCTCACCGGAATACATTTCATCGTATTCCAGTTCTGCATCTGTGAAAATAAATGCCACACGCTGCAACGGGCCGAACTCCGGTGTCAGCAGCATTTTGCTCCAACCGATCTCGCCCAGGCCACAGGCAACAGCCGCAATGCGGAACTGGAATTGCAGATCCGGGGGGACTTTGTCGTCTGTTACTTCTCTGGTGAATTGCACGCTCCGGTGGTGAGCAGTCTTGCCCTTGGCGTGCTTGCTCACCTCGATCTGCTCTTCCGGAGACAGGGAGTTTCCGGGGCTGCCGTCCATATCAGACACAACACCACGGGCACCGGTATTCCGGTAGACCACGGCCTCGTAGCCCTCATCTTCGATGACACGGCCTACATGGTGCAGTACCGCGGGAGCATATATCTCATTGATACCGCCGTAAGCCATGGACGGATACTGATAAAACTGTGTACCCTCTTCAATGCCTCTCTGCACGCCCCGGGGAATCCGGAATACGAAGCCAATACAGCTCTTGGCATTGGGGAACAGATATCTGGGGTCCATTTCCTTGGGTGCACCATCCCACCGGGACATGGGTGCAATGCCGCACTTGTCCGCACCGGCTTCCAGTGCTGCTCTTTTGATCATTTCACTTGTCAGCATATGTATCCTCCAATTGAATCAACGCCTTTTCGATGTTGATGTATTTGATTTCGTCATTGGTGATTTGTGCTTCAATCCGGCTGTTTTCCAGAATATAGGGATAAATCACCGGACTGTGGTTGGGCTCCAGCAAATCCAGAACGCTTCCGATGTGCGTTCCATTGTCAATGTAAGCCCTGAGTATCTTTACAGGATCTGCGTTGACCCGGGTGGCCAGCTTCATAGCCGGGAACAATCCATCATAAAGGGCAACATCCTCCGGGCGGATAAAACCGGTGCGATCCAGCAGATTGTAGATATTTTTTCGATTGCTCAAATACTTACGGCAAACGCCTTCAAAGGCAAAGCCGTTATCCATCTGGGATATTTCACTTTCGTGGGACACCAGATTGTCGTGGAACACATGGGCAGAGCAGTAATTCAGGCAACCGCTGTTGGCTAAAGCATACAACGTCTTTCCATGGTCATCACACCAGGCTTTCAGCTGACGTATCTTGGCAAAATTGCGGTTATCTTCCCGTTTCAGATAGAAGCTGTCAAAAGCATCAGCAATATACTCCATTCCCTCAACCGTTCCAACGCCCATGTTGACAGACGCACGCACATCCACCCCTGGGAAATTACTCTTGATAAACGATGCGATCACCGGGGATGTGGTGGTAACAGTCTTTAACAGGCAATGCTCTTGCAAGTAGTCAACCGTATCGCCGATCTTCTGGAAAAAGGCCTTGGACAGGCTATCCTTGCCATAACAAGTAGCATTGAACAAAATATCCAGTGCAATGCCTTCCTCTGACAATTTCTTCAGATCTTCAATTTGCTTTTGCGTGGTCTCCCAGCTTGTCATGCCAGCGTTCAGATGTTGGCTGTTTCGACCATTGGGGAAGTCTCCCCAGGAGAAATACACCTCAGAAATGCGATCTTTACGCCGTATGATATTATCGATAAAATAACTGTCCGGAAACAGTTGATATCCAACTGCGAATTTCATTTCAAATTCACCGCCTTTTACCTATTGACTATACCAAATCGACAGAATATAATGTATAACATAAACAAGCAAAAATATAACAATTCCGAGATTTCACAGGAGTTTCCTATGCAGTTATCTGATCTGAACCCCCATATCCGGTATGCCCGAATACACAAAAATGCGTTGGGTATCAAGGGAAAAACCAGCATTTGCTATGATTGCCGGCTTTTCTTCTTCCGAAACATCTCCGGGAGCATTGTCATCAACAACGAATCCCACGAGATTGCCAACAACACCGTTGTCTTTCTCCCCCCGGAAAGCCATTATCAATTTCATGTCATATTCCCGGAAAATGCCGACACAATCATTCTGGACTTTGATTTGACAAACAAAAATGCCCATCTGGTTGGTTCTTTGGGCACAGCCACCAAGGAATCATTCAACCCTTCACGCGTGCTCCCATATTCCCTTCCCACCGAGCTGTCCAAGCCCATCATTCTGGTTCTGCCTCAGCTATCCCGGATGCTGCTGCAATGCACCGATCATTTCCTTTATCGCAATCCCTATTTCCGGGAAAGTTCCTCGGCTATACTAAAATTATGTCTTTTGGAAATGATCCACCAAAATGTCGCCCTTGGCCGTGCCCAGATCTGTGAGGATGTGCTTTCCTACATACATGATCATTTTTCGGAAACAACATTGACAAACAAGAGCATCGCCTCCCATTTTAACTATCATCCGGACCACCTCAGCAATCTGATACGGCAGGAAACCGGCCGCAGTCTGCATCAGTATCTGATCTTTTACCGGATTCAGGTCGCCAAAAACTATCTGCTGACCACGCAATACGACATTTCCGAAATCGCATGGCGTTCCGGCTTCTGTACACCGGCTTATTTTATCAAAATTTTCCGCCGCAACACCGGCATGACCCCCCGGGCATACCGCTTGCATCGTATTCATACGGAAATATAGTGCCAGTTCAGCCTATTCTAACCTTGATTTTTACGCCAAATGTGATATAATATGTGCGTTGCATTGTGGAGATGTACCCAAGTGGCTGAAGGGTGCGGATTCGAAATCCGCTAGGCGCCGCAAGGCGTGCGGGGGTTCAAATCCCTCCATCTCCGCCAAAAAGCACAGCACCCCCAAAGGGGTGCTGTGCTTTTTGCTTTGATGGAGGATTTGAACCAATTTAAATGCAACAGTCTGGTGGACTGTTGCTCGCGACGGCTTGACGGAGCGAAACTATGATTGAATCAAATCCCTCCATCCGGAAATCAACCCAAACCTTTAAGAAAATCTTAACCGCTTGCGTTTTGTCGGCCTTTGCTTTATACTGAATATAACATTTTTTGACAGCATGGTGGTGCTTATGAATATACAATTCTTCAACGGATGGTATTTTCTGTTTATCATCCTGTCTGCATGCGGGTTTGCTGGATTATATTTTCTGCTCCGCAACCGAACCCAGCGAACAATCAAAGCTGTGCTGATATCCCTGATGGCCTTTGCCCTGATTCTGCATTTTATGAAGGGCCTTTTCCCGCCCTATTCTTTGGATTACAGCAGACATCTCCGGGACTCTTGGTTCATCAACATCTGCGGTGCAAATATCGCCCTCTTCCCCTTTATGCTGGTTTCCAAAAACAAGTATGTAAAGGACTACATGTTCTACATCGGCGTCCTGAGCGGACTGATCGCAATTTGCTATCCCATTGACCCCATCCTCAAAGAAGACCAGGCCGGTGAATGGATCGACATACTTCGTTTTTATCTGCACCATAATCTGCTGTGGTACGTTCCCATGCTCATGGTGGTGCTGAAAATCCACACCATCGAATACCGCCGAATTTGGGCGACACCAGTGATTTTCCTGCTGGTAATGCTGTTTATTATCCTCAATCAAATCTTCCAAAGCGAACTGGGCTTTATTGATTTGCGGGGTGACGATATTCACGCGATCCCCTATGTGAACAACTCCCTGATTTGGGGCCCGGACGGCAACCTTTCCAAACTCATTGACTGGGCATGTCCGGAATTCTTTAAAACCATTCCCGTCGGCCCCCATGCCGGCGAAACAAAATACTGGCCGTGGTTCTGGCTGATCGTTCCCTGCTTCGTAATCTTGATACCTGTTTGTTTCCTGATTTCCATGTTTTTTGATCACAAGCGTTTCAAAAACGATTTGCAGATGTTTAAAAGCAAATTTTTTACCCAAAAGAAAGAGGTGTAATTCATGACTTTCACGCAATGGTTCTTCGGCGGTATTGAAAATCCCCGGGTTGAAAATCAATGGGGTCCTCTGCACATCGCCACGCTGGTGATATGTGTGGCTCTGATTATCGCTTTTCATTTTATCGTAAAAAAGTCCAAAAATCCTGAGAAAGTCCGGCGGGGCATTATTTGCACCATGGCAGGTGCCATTGCCTTCTTTGAAATTGCAAGCCGCTTTATGTATTTTATGAAGCTGTACTATTTCCAGCAGCCGGAAATGAATGGCACAAATCTTCTGTGGATTCTGCTTCCCAAGCCTTGGTGTGCGATTTCCTGTTGGCTTTTGATTGCTTGTGTGTTCGTGAAGAAAACATTCTTCTACAATTTCGCCAGTCTGTCCGCCCTGCTTTGCTCCGTCATTTTCTTTGCATACCCGGGCGTTGGTTACAACAATCAATATCTTCTGTTTGACAACTGGTATTCCATTCTGACCCATTCACTGCTCCTTACCATGTCTATTTCTCTGATTGTGTTAAAAGTCACGAACTTCCGCTATCGGGAAATATGGAAACTTGCCATTTGCTTTGTGTTGACCTTTGCTTATGGCTTTTTACAGATTTTTGTATTGAAAACTCAGACCGATCCCATGTACTTCATGCCCCATGGCGACATTCAGGAAGGTATCCTGGGTATCAGCTATGGTCCGTATTTGTTCCTGTATATTGCACTGATGATGATTTATGTGAATGCCTTCCACTTAATTGACGACAAGCAAACCGTGAAAGGTTTCTTCCGGAGACTGACTCGAAAAGCAGATAGCAAAGTATCTTGAGCGAACAAAAACAGCACCCCATCGGGTGCTGTTTTACTATTTACATTTCTTGGCCAAGTCCAATAAGAGCGGCATTTTCTCCATAATGCGGTCATAACTCTCCTGCCGGTGGGGTTTCAGGCACTTGGAGCAATCCTTAAGCCCCTGCTCTGTATACGTAAATGCACCGCCGCATTGATCCCCCAGAGCGTATAGCGGGCAGTAACAAAACAGGCAATTGAAATTCGCCGGGTCTGCCACGGCATGACAGGGAAAATACTCACATTCCTTGTTCTGAAAGAAACGGTAAGAAGCCATAATTTTCTCCTTTAAAATACATTCCACGGATATACCGCCGGCGGCTCAGCCGTAAACGCCATTGTCTCCCCTGTCGCAGGGTGGGTAAACGCAATTCTGCTGGACCACAGAGCAATCTCGCAGTCGTCCTCCAAGGTGCTGTACTTCCGTTCCCCTACCAAGGGCAATCCCCTGCTGGCAAACTGCACCCGAATCTGATGGGTTCTGCCGGTTTCCAACTGAATACCTACCTTGCTCATTTCGTCCCTGGACGCCAAAACATGGTATCGCAAACTGGCCGGCTGCACACCTTTCCCAGGATCTTCTGCCACCATGGTCATTTTCCGTGCCTTGTCACGGAACAACAGATCATAAAATCTCCCTGCATTCTCCTCCGGCCGACCATGCACCACCGCCAGATATTCCTTTTGAAATTCGTTATCCCGCACCTGACGGGACAGCTCAGCTGCCGCAACCGCATTTCGTGCCAGCACCATCAACCCGCCGACAACCCGGTCAAGGCGGTGAACGGTCCGCACATCCGCATCCGAATTTCCCAACGCTTCCCGCACCAAATCCGGCACACCACCGGGCTCATCCGTAGATAGCACCCGCTGAGGCTTGATGCATACCACTATGTCTTTGTCCTTGTAAATCAGTTCCATTTCATCACCTTGACATGATTATATCAGTGTTTTTCTAAAAAGTCTACAAAGAAAAAGCCTCCACATAACTGTGGAGGCTTATGTTCGCGTTACCTATCTTCCCGGGCAGTCGCCCGCCAAGTATTGTCGGCACAAATGAGCTTAACTTCTGTGTTCGGGATGGGAACAGGTGGACCCTCATCGTAATCAACACGAACTATTCTTTTTAAGAATCTGGTGACC
>JAZOBY010000051.1:0-64581 GCA_045596215.1 Faecousia sp. | reverse complement strand
GGGGAGTCCCGTCCCGGATTCGTTCTATCTTTTCTCCCAATGGGGATGCGGTATACGCATCCCTCAACGGATGCAGCAATTCCCGAAACACCTGGGAAGTTTGCGGCATCAAAAGCCGTACGGACAACGCTGCTACGATCATAAATGCCCCCAGCCACATCCCCGCTGAAGTATGTACCTTCCCGGACAGCTCCCGTTCCCGCTGCCATTCATAGGTAATTTGATAGGCCATGTCCATCCCTCCCGTAGACAGCCTATGCGCCCCTGGCTGTGAAATACCGCATGGACACTTGACAAAGAAAGGAAATGTGATTATAATATTTTGGATTTCGGGGTGTGGCGAAGTTTGGTATCGCGCTTGGTTCGGGTCCAAGAGGCCTCGGGTTCGAATCCCGACACTCCGACCAAAAGAGAGAGGATAGCATCTGCTATCCTCTCTCTTTTCTGTTGTATAGGAGGGATTCGAAAGATTAAATGCGACGCGGACGAGCGTCGCTTGCCGCCATTCTGATGGCGGCAACACAATAATCGCCGTCCATTCCCGGACGGCGATGCAAACGAATCCCGACACTCCTTTAATAAACAATGCCTGCCGCAAACGCGGCAGGCAAATCTTTATCCCGGAAATGTATTGGTAATCAAAATCATCAGCGGCAGCAGTAAAGAAAACAAACTGACCATCCAGGGTGTCAATGTGCGTTTCGAGGCAAACATCAAAAGCAAACAGATCGCCGTGACAAGAAGCGGAGCGATCACGGCAACTTCCCGGATGATTTCCAAGGAAAACTCTCCGTTTCCCTGCAAACCCAGACCAACCAACGCCGGCAGTTTGATCAGATTATAAATTGCCAGCAAAACAGACGCCGCCGCCACAGGAGCTGCCAAAAACAGCTTCTTGAATTTTCTGACATAATCCCAGTAGACTTTCGCCTTCTCCAATGCCGGTTGCATCTTTTCTATAAATTGTTCTATGAATTTCATATGCCACCTCATATTCAAGAGCGTTTATTCTCATGGTACAACGCCGCAAGGCCTTTGACCAACAGATCCTTATCATAAATCATTTCGCGTCTGCACATGGGAACGACAAATTTCGCAATGCCGCCTGTCACAATGACAGTGGTCTTATATCCCAGTTCTTCCTCCATACGCTGGATCATACCGTCCAGCATACAGGCAGTACCCAACATGATACCGCTTCGCATACAGTCCGTGGTATTGCGTCCAATGGCCCGCTTGGGCTGATCCAACTGCAAACCGGGAAGCAGGGCTGTTCCGCCGGTCAGTGCATCCAAGGATATCTTTACGCCGGGGCTGATAGAGCCGCCGATTAGCGAGCCGTTTTTATCCAGCACCACCATGGTGGTGGCTGTTCCCATGTCAATGACGATCAGCGGTGCTTTATGCTCCCGCAGTGCCGCCACGGCACCTACCACCAGGTCCGCACCGGTCTGGGACGGATTGTCAATTGCGATATTCAGCCCGGTTTTTAAGCCGGGACCAACAACCAGGGACTTTTTGCCGGTAAGCTTCATCAAAGCAGTCTGGAATGTATTGAGCACCTGGGGGACAACAGACGCTATAATCGAACCTTCAATGCCTTCTCTGCTCACGTCATAAATGTCCAGAATGTTTTTCAGGTCAATGGTGTATTCGTCCGATGTCTTTGTGGCGTCGGTACGAAGTCTGGCTTCAAAAAGGATCTTCTCCCCCTCCACGCCGCCAATGACTACATTGGAGTTTCCAATATCTACAACTAAGATCATGCTCATTCCTCCCAATCTTCCGCCCGTAAGATGCGGCAGTTCAAAATTTCTCCGCAGTCTACTGTCATTAGACCAACAGTTCCACAGCCATTACCGCAGCTGCCGGGGTTTAAGATCCAAATTCCCTCTCTTTTTTCACACAAGGGACTATGCGTATGTCCGAACACCGCCGCCTGAACTCCAGCTGCCTTGGCATCTTCCAACAAATAATACAAGCTTGATTTCACAAAGTGGTTGTGACCGTGTGTCATAAAGAGTTTGACACCGCACACCGACATACAAAGATTCTCCGGGTGCGCAGGATACATTCGATGCCTGTCGCAATTGCCCGGCACCTGGTAAAACCTGATGTGGGTATTCTCTTTCCGAATCACTTCGCCATCATCAAAGAAATCACCAAGATGTATGATCGCGTCCGGCTTTATGTGAGAAACAGCGGAGCGCATAATCCGCAAAGTAGAGTGAGAATCCGACAACACAAGAATTTTCATAGCCCTCTCCTGTGTGCTTTTTCTTCAGTATAACATACCTGAACGTAAATTTCCATTCCTATTTTCGGTTTGACGGCACAAATTCATAATGTCACGCATACAGTATCATGAAAGATCGTGTCAAGGAGGTCGCAACATGCCGAATTTTTCTGATCTGCCCATGGAAAAACTGAAAGAACTTTCCGCAAGTCCTCAGGGACAGGCGCTCCTTTCCAAGCTGCAAAACCAGCATTCCAAAGAATTGGAGAATGCAGTCCGGCAGGCCCAGGCGGGAGACTTGGAGCAAGTCAAGCGTTCCGTGTCGGATTTTCTGCGTACTCCCGCCGGACAGGAACTGATGAAACAGCTACGGGGGGACAACAATGGATGATATGGAATCCAAGCTTGGAGCGATCCTGAACAATCCGGATATGATGGCACAGATCATGTCCATGGCTCAGCAATTCAGCGGTGGCGAAGATGCACCGTCTCCCCCACCGCCGCCGCAGACAACACCAAACATTCCGGACGGGCTGGATATGGGCATGCTGATGAAAGTAGCCGGCATGGCCAATTCCGCATCTGTGGACAAAGATCAGCGAGCACTGTTACTGGCTCTGCGTCCATATCTCACATCCGAACGGATCGGCAGATTGGAAAAAGCCATGCGTGCATCCAAACTGGCAGGGCTTGCTTCCACTTTCCTGGGAAGCGGGATTTTGTCAAAAATCGGCAGGTGAGCATCTATGTATAATCGATATATCCCACAGCAGGACGGTACATATCAGAAGAACCGCATCCCCACTCCCCCGCCGCCACCGGCGTCACCACCTCCACCAGCCCCACTGCGTAATGAGCCGCAGCCGCCCATGCGTCAACCGGAGAGTGCGTTTTCCTTTTTGAAGCAGCTCTTGCCAAAGGATCTGGATACCGGGGATCTGCTGATCATTCTGCTGCTCCTTTTGATGGCTGGGGACGGCAAGGAAGATAAAAACAGCTGGCTTCTGACCCTGGCACTATATCTGTTTCTATAAAAACTGCCCATGGAACACCATGGGCAGTCATTTTTATTTCGCTACAAAACCGACTTTCTTATAAACCTTACGCAATGTCTTTTCAGCTACATAGGATGCCTTTTGAGCACCGTCACGGTAAACATTCTCCAGGTAGCCCTTATCCTTCATCAAGCGACTTGCCTCTTCCCGGATGGGCCGCAGATGCTCCACAACCGCTTCGCCAACCATCGGCTTAAACTTACCGTAACCGCAGCCGACAAACTCGCTTTCAATTTCCTCGAAGGACTTGCCGGTAACCGCTGAGTAAATGGTCATCAAATTGGCAACGCCGGGCTTATTCTCCTTATCGTAACGGACGCAATTTTCCGTATCGGAATCGGTGATTGCCCGCTTGAACTGTTTCATGATCACCTCGGGGGGATCCATCAGCAGGACACGACCGGTGTCTTCGTTTTCCGACTTGGACATCTTGGCCAAGGGATTGGTCAAGCTCATGATCCGTGCACCAACCTTGGGAACAAAGGGTTCGGGAATTTTGAACACATCTCCGTAAATGCCGTTAAACCGACGGGCGATTACGTGAGTCAGCTCCACGTGCTGTTTCTGGTCCTCGCCCACAGGCACAAGATCCGGCTGATACAGCAGAATATCACCAGCCATCAGGCTGGGATACGTAAACAGACCGGCGTTGATGTTGTCTGCGTTCTTAGCAGACTTGTCCTTGAACTGGGTCATACGGCTTAGCTCGCCAAACATGGAATAGCAGTCCAAAATCCAGCCCAACTCCGCGTGCTGATGCACATGGGACTGAATAAACAGGGTGTTCTTCTCGGGATCCAGACCACAGGCAATATACTGTGCCAACTGCTCCAAAGTACGGCGACGCAGATCGGCAGGATTTTGCCGCACAGTAATGGCGTGCAGGTCAGCCATGAAGTAGAAGCACTCATACTGATCCGCCCGTTCTGCCCAGTTCTTAACAGCACCCAAGTAAGAGCCCAAGGTCAGATCTCCGGAGGGTTTAATGCCGGAAAGCATTCTTTTCTTTGCAACGATTTCTTCCATAATTCTCGCCTCTTTACATGTTTTCTTGTATTCTAGCACATCCAAAGAGAAAACGCAACGAGAAATTGACATTATCTAACAGTCTGTGCTATAATAAAACGGACAAAATGCATAGGAGATTCATTCAATTTGTGCTGGACAATATGTAAAGACGAGGTAACAATCATGGATTATCAAAAACTTGCAAATATTTTGTTCCCCAATGTAACCGATACCCCCGAAATGTTGGAGGAGCGTTTCCCTTGCCGTAACGCCTCTGAGGGTGCGGTCATCACCCGTATGGCCCCCTCACCTACCGGCTTTGTCCATCTGGGCAACCTGGTTCAGGGTTTGACCTCTGAGCGTATGGCCCACCAGAGCGGCGGTGTGCTGTTCCTGCGTGTGGAGGACACCGATGCCAAGCGGGAAGTTCCCGGTGCTGTTGAAGTGCTGATCAACACATTGAAGCACTACGGCATCCAATTTGACGAGGGTGCAACCATTGATGGTGACGCGGGCAATTACGGCCCTTACCGGCAGCGTCAAAGAGCCGCCATCTATCATGTATACGCCAAGAAGCTGGTGTCTGAGGGCAAGGCCTATCCCTGCTTCTGCACCGAGGAAGAACTGGGTGCCATGCGTGAAATGCAGGAAGCCAAGAAAGAGACCACTGGCTAATACGGCAAGTACGCCATGTGGCGTGACCGTTCCATGGAAGACATCCAGGCACAGCTGGACGCCAGCAATCCCTGGGTTTTGCGTTTCCGCAGTACCGGTTCTATTGAGAATCAGTTCAAGTTTGACGATGTGGTCAAGGGCAAGCTGACCATTACGGAAAATGATGTAGACCATGTTCTGCTGAAATCCGACGGCATTCCCACCTATCACTTTGCCCACGCGGTGGACGATCACCTCATGCGTACCACCCACGTGGTTCGCGGTGACGAATGGCTGCCCACCTTGCCCTTCCACATTCAGTTGTTCCAGGCACTGGGCTTTAAGCTGCCTAAGTATGTGCACATCGTACCGCTGATGAAGATGGACGGCAATTCCAAGCGTAAGCTCAGCAAACGCAAGGATCCCGAGCTGGCACTGACCTTCTACAAGGCCGAGGGCTTCCCCGTGGCTGCTGTCTACGAGTATATTATGACCCTGCTGAACTCCAATTACGAGGACTGGCGGCGGGCAAATCCCGATGCACCGGCAACAGACTTCAAGTTCAGTCCCAAAAAGCTGAATCCTGCCGGCAACCTGTTTGACTATGCCAAGCTGACCGACGTTTCCAAGAATGTGATCTCCAAGATGACCGCCGTGGAAGTTTATGCTCAGCTTTTGGAGTGGGCACAGGAATTTGATGCGGACTTTGCAGAGAAGCTGGCTGCGGATAAGGGCTACGCCGTTTCCATTCTGGCTATCGGCCGTGGCGGTAAGAAGCCTCGTAAGGACATCGCTGTGTGGAAAGAGGCCAAGCCCTACATGGGGCTGTTCTATGACGAATATCTGAAAACGCCTGTGTTTGACGAGAAGTTTGACAAGACCACGATCCGTACTGTCCTGGAAAAGTTCCTGGCAGTCTATGACCCGGCAGACGATTCTTCTGCTTGGTTCGACAAGGTGAAGGTTATCACCGAGGAAATCGGTTTCACCACCGATATGAAGGCCTACAAGGCCGATCCTGACGCTTTCCCCGGCACGGTGGCGGATGTGTCCACCTTTATTCGTCAGGCCGTTACAGGCCAGACAAACTCCCCTGACCTGTATACTGTCATGCAGATTCTTGGCAAGGATCGTTCCATCGCCCGGATCAACGCAGTATTGAATACCCTGTAATCAACAATGCCCAACCATTTGGTTGGGCATTGTCTTATCAGAAGAAAATGAACAGATTGGTTATGAATATCTGTGCAAGGTAAAGTGCAAAATGGATGGCAGTAGTAATGATGATCCACCTTTCGCTCCGTTTCCATATGCTTAACACGAAAAAGGTGATGCCTGCAAGGATCACAGGCAAGGACAACGCTTCGCACATCCAGGGATATAAAACAGCCATTTCCATATTGGTGCTGTAGCCCCAACCTGTCTCAATTTGCTCACCACAGAGGCACCAAGTCCAAATCACATGAAGCAGATTCGCAGCAACCAACGCCAAAGAAGTGAACACGCCAAAAACATTCATGCCGTCACTCTTTTTCATGGAAACACCGCCTTTCTTATTTCTTATAACATAAGCGGGAGAATATGTCAATCTTCCCCACTTTCGCACTTGACAAACGGAGATGGCTGTGCTAGAATACTTTGGCAATCAAAAATATTCTTCTATTCGGAGTGATACCCAAGAGGCCGAAGGGGCTCCCCTGCTAAGGGAGTAGGCGTCTAAACAGCGCGCGAGGGTTCAAATCCCTCTCACTCCGCCAAAAAGAAAGCACCCTGCGGGGTGCTTTTTCTTTTTGGCGGAGTGAGAAATAGGATTTAAAAGGCCGTTAAGAAAACATGCCGGTGGCATGTTTTTAGGCCGTGGGAAAACCAATATGCACTCATAATAAAAGGCAAAATGCAAATCAAATCCCTTTCACTCAACCACCAAGCGAACATACTCGCAAACAGCGTCATTGATTTATCAGGCTTCAACTGTTATTCTGTAAGCACAGTAGCTGCTGAATTCATTAAGTAGGAGATATTATTATGGAGATCGGAACCAAAATTAAACAACTACGATTTAAGGCAGGCTTAACCCAAGACCAGCTTGCCACAAAACTGGGCATCAGTGCACAATCTGTATCCAAATGGGAAACTGCTGTCACGATGCCTGATATTTCATTACTGCCTATGATCGCCGGTGAATTGGGCGTGTCCATCGATGAACTTTTCGATTTGACCACCGAACAAAAACTACATCAAATCGAACGCAGCATGGACATCGAGGAAGAACTGTCCCCCGTCATTTTCCGGGAATATGAAGACTATTTGAAGGAGCATCTGGATAAGGACGAGAATAAGACAAAAGTACTCAGCCTTCTTGCCCATCTCTATCACCACCGTATGACGGCAGATTCCAGACGTGTCAGCAAATACGCCCGTGAGGCAATCGAGAAGAATCCGGAAAAGAAAGAATGTCAATGGCTGCTGCAAAAAGCAGACGGTGCAAACATTTGGGACTGGAATATATCAAACCACACCGCTGTCATTGATTTTTATAAGAAGGTTATCAAGAACGATCATGTTGAACCAAAAACACCATTGCCCTATTATGAGGTCATGGATAACCTGATTGCCGACCACCGCACGAAGGAAGCGGCTGAATATCTGGAAGTTTACAAGACGCTTCTCGCACATAAGCCCTTTCTGGTTCCCGTCTATCAGGCAAGTATCGCATTGGCGGAATATGATAAGCCCAGGGCCGATGCCATTATGGAGGAAGCCGAGAAACAGTTTGGTGATCATTCCGGTTTCCTTTTTGAAAAAGCCCAATACCATGCACGTGGATGTGAATATCAGCGTGCGATTGCATACTATGAACAATCCTGGCAGCTTGAAGAAAAGCCCAGATTTACCGATGCTCTTCAAGCAATCGCCATCATTTATGAAATTCTCGGCGACAGAAGCAAAGCTGTCGAAACATACGACAGAATGATTGGGTGCATCAAAGACGAGTGGAACTATACCGACGATGATGCCGCAGTAATTGAGGTCGAACGAGAGAAAAAGCGTTTGCTGAACGGGTAAACACTGACATCAATTATGCACTATCTATTTGCAAAATCTTGCAAACACACTTCTTATGTGCTATATTTGATTTACAAATAATGTGTGAGGTGTCTCATATGAAAATCGGATATAACCTGCAAACTTACATTAAGAAGATGCAAAACAAAGGCATCCGTCTGCACAGTGCACTGCTTTACTCGGATTATGAATTGCAGGAAGTGCATTATTTTCCCCCTTATACCCCGGATACTCGCCATCGTGCTTATTCCACTACAAAATCCTTCGTGGCTATTGCCGTGGGCAAACTGTATACCGAAGGCCGAATCAACCTGGACGATAAGATCGTGGATTATTTCCGTGAGGAATTTCAACTTGGTCAACTGCCGGAATATCTGGAAAATAACACGATCCGGAATATGCTCATGATGAACACCTGCTATTCCGCTTCCACCTACGGTCTGCACAGAAAAGACTGGGTACGCTCCTATTTTGATGCTACTCCCACCCACCCTGCAGGCACACTCTGGTTTTACGACAGCTCGGGATCCTATGTCCTTGGTGCACTTGTCAAGCGACTCACCGGCAAGGATTTTGTTTCCTACCTGCGTCCAGAATTTGACATCCTTGGTTTGTCTCCTGATATTACCTGCGTTGCTGGTCCGGACGGCGATATGTGGGCAGGCTCCGGACTGCTGATCACACCGGAGGATTTGGCCCGCGTTGCCTACTGGATTCTCAATAAGGGCAACTGGAAAGGCCAGCAATTGCTGGATCCCCAGTACTGCACCGATGCGGTCTCCCCGCTGATCTGCAATTATGACGATGTTTCCGCCATTCATGTGAACCGGGGCTATGGCTATCAGATTTGGGCAATCCCCAATGGTGGCTTTATCTTCAAAGGACTGGGCGGTCAATTTGCCATTGGTTTCCCGGATAAGGATCTTGTCTTCGTCTGCACCGCGGACGTACAGGGTAATTCCTTCATGTACGACGAGTTGATTGACGGCGTCTATGAGTATATTCTTGGCGAGGAAATGACATCCAGACTGCCTGCACAGGAAAATGTGCTTGATCAAATCGCCAACGTAACCTATGAGCTGGATCCCAATCCCAGCGGCTTCTCCCGGATTTGTATCCGCAAGGACGAAAACGGAACTTGCCTTTCCTATGTCAAAAACGGCGTATCTTTGGAATTGCCTTTTGACACGGAAAAGGAAATTTCCTGCGTATTCCCCGAGGATTTCTATGGTCATCAGCTTCTGGACGAGGAACAAAGAATCCATTACAAGTGCCAGATTAACGCTACTTGGGTTGAAAAACACAAACTCTTTCTTCGTGTTTGGGCAAATGATATCTATGTAGGCAACATGTCCATCAGCCTGTCCTTTGTAGGTAACAAAATCGGCATTAAAATGAGCCGTGCTGCGCAATTCTTCTTCGATGACTATCAAGGCTACTACGGCGGTAAGCGAATTGAATAAAAAATACCCCAGCCAATTGGCTGGGGTGTCGTTTATCGGTTCTTCCAATCCAAAACAGACTGAATACCAGTGATCAAAGCATTGATATCATCCCGAGTTGTCTCACGGCTAAGAGAAATACGGAATGAACTATCCATAATTTCGGGTGACAGGCCCATAGCGGTCAGTGTATGACTACGATGGCCCTTTGCACAAGCCGACCCGGCAGAAACGCAAATGCCTGCATCCTGCAAAATATTGATGGAGTTCTGGGTAGGCACACCGGGAATGGAGACGGAAAGGATATGGGGTGCTTCGTGGCAACCGTTAATCACAACACCATCCATCCGGGACAAGCTGTCAATGATCTGGGCCAAAAATGTCTGCTCCTTTGCTGCATCCGATGCAAACGTAGAGCACACTTCTTCACAGGCCGCGGCAAAGCCGAGTATCGCAGGCATTGCCTCTGTTCCGCTTCGCAGTCCACTTTCCTGTCCGCCGCCGTACAGTAAGGGCGGGAAGGATTTCAGCTTCGGGCTGATATACAAGGCACCGCTGCCCTTCGGCCCGTGCACCTTGTGGGCGGAGACAGAAATCAAGTCTGCACCCAAGGACTTTGCATCAAAGGGAATCTTCAAAAAGCCCTGTACAGCATCGGTGTGAAACAGAGCATTGGGGCATAGTTTGTGGGTCAATCTTGCCATTTGTCCGATGGGCATGACCGAGCCAACTTCATTATTGACCATCATTATGGATACCAGAATCGTATCCCGTCGCAGTGCGGCCTTTAACTGATCCGCACCGATCTGTCCCAGGGAATCCGGCTGCAAATATGTGACCTCAAATCCCTGTGCTTCCAGTTCCTTCATGGTGTTCAGCACCGCATGATGCTCAATGGCGGTAGTGACGATGTGCTTTCCCCGTTTACCCAGTCGCTTGACAGTCCCCAGAATCGCCCAGTTGTCCGCCTCCGTGCCGCCGGAGGTAAAGAAGACACGGTCCGCTTCCGCACCCATAGCGGCCGCGACGCGGCTTCTGGCGGAACGCAGAGCTTTCGCCCCGTCAATACCGAACTGATACAGAGCACTGGGATTTGACCAGTCGTCTGTAAGTGCTTTTGTCATCGCCGCCACAGCCGCCTCACAGGGCTTGGTGGTGGCGGAATTATCAAAATAGATCATACTTACTTTCCTACACAAAATCTCTCAAAAATTCTGGCGGTAATATCCTCCCGCACCGTTGCACCGGTGACCTCGCCCATGGCCTCCATGGCACATTCCACATCCGTCAGTACCAGGTCCGGGGTCTGATTCCGTTTCAGCCCATCCAACGCACGAAGCATGGCTTCATACGCTCTGCGGCAGGCATCGTACTGTCGGGCGTTAGTGAGAATCAAGCCGTCACAGGGCATATCGTTTGCGAACATCACGTCCACAGTATCTGCCAGAAGATCCAAACCCGCTCCTGTGGCGGCAGATATTTCAATCACCTGCATAAACGGCAGATCGCTGGGCACGACCTTTGCACCCATGTCCGTCTTATTGATCAGGGCAATGGCATGTTCATGCTCCACACAAAGCTCGATAATCGCCCGGTCATCGGCGGTCAATGCAGTGCTGCCGTCACAAACGAACAGAACCAGGTCCGCATTTTCGATTGCTTCCTTTGAACGCTCCACGCCCATGGCTTCAATACGGTCGGCAGTCTCCCGGATACCCGCTGTGTCGATCAACCGCAAGCGGGTAGACCCCAGCATCACCGATTCTTCCACCGTATCCCGGGTGGTTCCGGCACCCTCTGTTACGATTACCCGTTCGTAGCCGGCAAGGGCGTTCAAAAGACTGCTTTTGCCTACATTGGGCCGCCCAACAATCGCGGCGGCGACGCCCTGACGCAAAATTTTACCCTGACCGTAGGTTTTCAGAACGTTTTCCAGTGCCTTTGCATCGGCTTTCAGAGGTTTTTTATAATTGGCAAGGCCAAAGTCCTCAATATCCTCATCCGGGTAATCCAAAACCGCATAAAAATGACTGCACAGGTCACTCAGATCCTCGTAAATGGGACGAAGGCGTTTTTGCAACGCACCGCCCACCTGCCCTGCGGCATTGGCGGCAGCATCGGCGGTATCCGCCTCAATCAGATCGATCACGGCTTCGGCCTGGGTCAGATCCAGTTTGCCGTTGAGAAAGGCACGTTTTGTAAATTCTCCCCGTTTGGCAGGTGCTGCACCGGCAATATACAGGCTTTCCAAGCCCGCGGCAAGCACAGCCGGCGAGCCATGGCAGTGAAATTCCACTGTATCTTCTCCTGTGTAAGTAAACGGCCCGCGGGTATAGATGGCACAGCATTGGTCGATGACACGCCCGGTTTTGTCACAGAGCGTTCCCAGAACCAACTTGCGGTCCGGGGCATCCGCAAGGGATTTTCCATTATTCGGCGTAAATACTTTGCCTGCGATCTGGGCACAGTCATCTCCGGTCATGCGGATGATACCGATAGCAGATACGATAAGGCCTGTGGAAACGGCAGCGATGGTATGGGACATACTTGCCCCTCCTTGATTTTTCTTTCTATTATAGCACGAAACATCAAAAATGCAACATGGGCAGTTCTTGACTTTTTCCTTTGCAGATCATATGATAAAGAAAACTGCTGAGGGGGTAAGTATGAAGCGTTTTCGCAAGATCTATCTGGAAATATCCAACATCTGCAATTTGAAATGTTCCTTTTGCCCCGGCACAAAGCGGCCAAAGCATGCCATGACCGAGGAAGAATTTGCTGCCCTGTTGCCCAAATTACGGCCCTGGACTGATTATTTGTATTTTCACCTCATGGGAGAGCCACTGTGTCATCCCCAACTGTTCCGCTTTTTAGAATTGGCAGGCAACGCCGGCTTCAAAGTAATTCTGACCACAAACGGCACGTTGCTCAGTAAACACGCAGATGCGTTATGCAACACCCCGGGACTTCACAAAGTCAATGTCTCTCTCCACGCCTTTGAGGCCAACGACATCGCCATGTCCTTTAAAGAATATTTGCAAGGCTGCTTTGCTTTTGGTAAGAAGGCAGAAAACAGGGTTTTGGTGTCCTATCGGTTGTGGAATAATGGCGGTGCAAATACAAAAAATGCGGAGATTCTAAGCACATTGCGTACCTATTTCCCCGAACCCTGGGTTGATGAAGGTCGGGGCATCCGCATCGGTCAGCGGATATATCTGGAATACGGCGAGAAGTTCGATTGGCCGGATCTGTCCGCCCCTATTCAGGGCGACCAGGTATTTTGTTACGGCATGCGGGATCATATCGGCGTACTGTGCGATGGCACAGTTGTCCCCTGCTGTTTGGATCATCAGGGAGATATTGCCCTTGGAAATCTCTTTTGCTCAGATCTGGGCGAGATCCTGGATGTTCCCCGGGCAAAGGCCATTTTTGACGGATTTAACACCGGTAACGCTCCGGAAGAACTTTGCCGCCGCTGTGGCTATGCAACACGATTTCGATAGAAAAGATCCCGTAAGCTGTGCTTACGGGATCTAAACTTTTACTTGTCTTCTTTCTTAGCCTTGGCGGCTTTCTTGGCGGCCTTTGCCTTTGCACGCTCTTCCTCTGCCTTCTTAGCGGCTTCCTTAGCAGCTTCTGCGGCAGTTTCATTGGTGGACAAAGCCCACTTTGCAAACTCGATACGCACCTGGTCAGCACCGGTCTCGATCACGAACTTGTCTTCCTTAACATCAACAACCTTACCGACAATGCCGCCGATTGTGGTGATCTTATCGCCGTTCTTGATGCCGCTGCGCAGCTGCTCAGCTTCTTTTTTACGCTTGTTCTCGGGGCGGATGATCAGGAAGTAGAACACCGCAACCATGATCAGCAGCATGGGAAGCATGCTCAGCAGGCCACCGGAAGGATCCGAAGTAGGTGCAGTTTCAGCTAAAAAATTAAACATGGGATGAACTCCTTTATTGTAATTTAACGTACCTATTATACCATTATTCCCATAAATTGCAAGGGAAATTTAGATTCTCTGGCTTAATTTAACAGAATATTCACGACGGAAAGCCTCAAATGTGCCGTTATCCAGGGCATCTCTGATCTTTTCCATCAGTTTATTGTAAAAATACAGGTTGTGCATCACGCTCAGCCGCATTGCAAGCATCTCCTCTGCCGCGAATAGATGGCGGATATAGGCTCGGGAGTATCTGCGGCACACCGGACAGTCACACTCCGGATCGATGAGGCTGTCGTCGGTGATATACTTTGCATTTTTAAGGTTGATGGCACCGCTCCATGTAAAGAGCCGGGCATGGCGGGCGTTTCTGGCGGGCATGACACAGTCGAAGAAGTCCACGCCACGGGCAACGGCCTCAATGATATTGCTGGGTGTACCCACGCCCATCAGATAGCGGGTCTTTTCCGTCGGCATATAAGGCTCGACGGCCTCGATGATGTCATACATTTCCTCCGCTGTTTCACCCACAGCCAGGCCGCCGATGGCATAGCCGGGAAGATCCAGATCAGCGATCCGTTTCATGTGATCCACACGGATATCTGCGTAAGTACCGCCCTGGTTGATGCCCCACAGCATCTGCTGCGGATTGACTGTATCGGGAAGGCTATTCAGCCGGGCATTCTCCGCCTTGCACCGTTCCAGCCAGCGATAGGTGCGGTCCACACTCTTCTGGACATAGTCCCGGGGTGCGGGATTTTCAATGCACTCATCAAAGGCCATACAGATATCCGAACCCAAATTGGACTGGATCTGCATACTCTCTTCCGGGCCCATGAAGATCTTCCGTCCGTCGATATGGGAAGAAAAGTATACGCCTTCCTCCTTGATCTTCCGCAAGCCGGACAGGGAGAACACCTGAAATCCGCCGGAGTCCGTAAGGATCGGGCCATCCCAGGTCATAAACTTGTGCAGACCGCCCATTTCCCGGACCACCTTATCCGTAGGCCGCAGATGCAGATGGTAGGTGTTGGACAGCTCCACCTGACAGCCGATATTTTTTAAATCTTCCGCACTCAAAGCACCCTTGATTGCACCCTGTGTGCCCACATTCATAAACACCGGAGTTTGGACTGTGCCATGGGCACAGGTGAATTCGCCCCGCCGGGCCTTGCCCTCGGTTTTCTTTAATTCAAACATATTTTCCTCCTACAAGATGCACATCGCATCGCCAAAGCTGAAAAAGCGGTACTTTTCTTTTACGGCTTCTTTGTAAGCGTTCAGCACAATTTCCCGTCCGGCGAAAGCAGAAACCAGCATCACCAGGGTGCTTTCCGGCAGATGGAAGTTTGTAATCAAGCCGTCCATAGCCTTAAACTGATAGCCGGGGAAAATAAAAATCTCGGTCCATTTGGAGCTTGCCTCAAAAGTGCCGTCCTCTTTGGCCAGGCTCTCCAAAGTCCGACAAGATGTGGTGCCCACGCAAATGATCCGTCCGCCACCGGCCTTGGTTTGATTCAGAAGCTCCGCAGTTTCCTGAGAAATCATGCAAAACTCGCTGTGCATGTGATGCTCAGAAATTTCCTCTGCCTTTACAGGCCGGAATGTACCAAGACCAACGTGCAATGTCACAAAGGCGGTTTTTACGCCCCTTGCCCTAGCCTTATCCAACAATTCTTCCGTCCAATGGAGGCCGGCTGTGGGCGCGGCCGCAGAGCCAATTTCCCGGGAATACACCGTCTGATACCGCTCTTGATCCTGCAATTCTGCCTTAATGTAGGGCGGCAGGGGCATCTTGCCCAAGCGCTCCAACACTTCCAGGAAAATTCCTTCGTAGTGAAATTCCACCACACGGTTACCGTCCTCGCGGATATCCGTAACAGTAGCGGTAAGTTCACCGTTGCCAAATATCACATTTTGCCCGATCTGCATTTTTCTGCCGGGCTTGCACAGGCATTCCCACTTTTTATCCCCCAGGTCACGCAGAAGGAGCACTTCCACCGCACCGCCGGTAGGACGGTGACCCAAAAGCCGGGCAGGCAGCACACGGGAATCATTCATTACCAGGCAGTCACCGGGTCTTAAATAGTCCAGAATGTCATAAAAGTGCTTGTGCTCCACCTTGCCGGAGCTGCGATCCAAAACCAAAAGCCGGGAAGAATCCCGTTTTTCAAGGGGGGTCTGAGCAATCAGTTCTTCCGGCAGATCATACCAAAAATCATGGGTTTTCATATTTTTTCCCTCGTTTATCATTTTCAATTTTATAGTATAGCCTATTTTTACGCTTTTTGCAATACGCAAATCCCATATATCGGCATAGACTGGTACGGAGGGATGCACTATGAAAAAGCCATTATTCACTGGGGTTTGCACCGCCCTTGTGACACCTTTTCTGGACGACAGAATCAACGAACCCATGTTGAAGGTTTTACTTTCCCGCCAAATACACGCAGGCGTGGATGCTGTTGTACTGGCCGGAACCACCGGCGAATCTCCTACCCTATCCGATGATGAAAAACTACGGCTGTTTCGTGTTGCGAAAGATTATGTTGGGGATGAAATGCTGATAATCGCCGGAACAGGCTCCAATGATACCCACCACGCAATTGCACTAAGCAAAGAAGCCGAAAAAATCGGAGTTGATGCACTACTTGTGGTCAGTCCATACTACAACAAAGCCACGCCCGCAGGGCTGATCGCTCACTATACTGCTATAGCACAAGCTGTTTCCATTCCTATTATCGTTTACAACGTTCCCAGCCGTACCGGTGTGGATATACCGGTCTCCGTGTATGAAGAATTAGCCAAGATTCCAAACATCGCAGGCGTAAAGGAAGCATCCACTGATATAGGAAAAATTCTGCGTATTCGTGCCTTATGTCCGGAATCGTTCTGTATTTGGTCCGGCAACGACAACATGACGGTACCCATACTCTCCCTCGGTGGAAACGGTGTCATCTCCGTTGCATCCAATCTCCTGCCGGAGCAGATGAATCTGATGACCTTTGCGGCATTGGACGGTGATTTTGATACCGCTGCCGCAGTACAATGCGACCTGCTTCCTTGGACGGATTTTCTTGGATGCGAGGTCAATCCGATTCCAATCAAAGCCGCCATGACCTATTATGGACTGGATTGCGGTAATTGCCGACTGCCCCTAACTCCCCTGTCCCCTGCTAACATGGCAGTTCTGGAACAACTCTCATCCTAAGAGAAAGACACCGGCTTTCGCCGGTGTCTTTTTACGGTCTGAATCCTTCAAAAATGGGAATCCAGTTTTCTTGAACTGCGGTGTCAAATTCTTCTTGCGTCCTCAATGTCCAGGAAACGCCCTGGATCTTCCAGAATTTTCGGGCGATGCGGACGCTGAGCCGATCCCGGTCGCAATTGCGATATGCGACAAAATCCGGCACGTTCCAGAAATTGCTGAGCAGATTTGTCATGACAAACCGGAGGATATACGGGACTTTTCCATTCTCCCTGAGGCAATTGTGAGCCAATTGCCCACGAACGATCTCCGGACGGTTCTTTTTCAGCCAACGGATACACCGGGGGTCAAAAGACTCGATGCAATATAAGCCCCCGTAGGCGGACAAAATATCACACGCTGTCCTTGTCAGCTCCGCATGATTTCCGTTTTCCGGCTTCAATTCCACAATTAAAGGCACTTTTCCATCCACAAGTTCCAGCACCTGCCGGAATGTGGGAATAGTTTGGTCTGTTCCTTCCAATCGATAATTAGCCAGTTCCTGCGTTGTCAAACTTTCGACCATCACGTCCACACCCGCAGTACGCAACAGGGATGCATCATGGATCACAGCCAAATTGCCATCTGCAAGCAGGTGTACATCCAATTCCATGCCGTAACCGTTTTTCAATGCCAAGAGAAAGGCTTCCATGCTGTTTTCCGGCACACCATGGCCGTGCAAACCGCGGTGGGCATACTTCCATTGGCGGAGTTTTCGGAGCAACGGATGACGCCGTCTGCCATGCAGAGCAAAGATATACAATATGCCCAGCAGCAGAATCACAGCCAACGCAACAATCATGCTTTAATCCTCGATATCAAATGCTTCCAGGCCTTTCTTATTCTCGATCTTGTTATCACCATGGGTCACAAACAGCATGGTTACAATGGCCAGTGCCACACAGATAGCGGCATACGGGAACAAAACAGTATCCGCTACGTTATCCATAAGCCAACCGGACAGCAGAGGTGTCAAGGTCTGAGCCGCCATGGAAGCGGTATAGTAATAGCCGGTATACTTGCCCACGTCCGCACCGGAGCTCAGCTCCACAGCCATGGGGAAGGAGTTAACGTTGATGGTTGCCCAACCAATACCGGCCGCCGCAAACAGAATATTCATCAGCAGTACGGAACTGCCGGAACGCATAAAGGATGCAATGCCGAAGGCCAGGGCCAAAATAATCACACCGGCCAAAATGGTTTTCTTACGACCGATTTTGGATGCCACGATACCGGCAGGCATATAAGCAACAATGGCGGCACCTTGTGCCAGGAGCATGGTGGTATTGTAATCAATATGCAAAACATTGGATGCATACACAGCATACTTGGAGGTAACAGCATTGTAGCCAAAGTACCACAATGCAACGGAAAGAAGAATTAGCATCAGCGAACGCTTTTCGGCAAACGACAATTTGCGGGTTGCGACCTGTGCCTCTTCCTTTTCTTCAATACCATAACGGACCGTATCTTCCTGCATTTGCTTTGCCCACTGGGGTTCCTTAACGGTCAAACGGAAAATCAGCAAGGAAAGGAGCATCAATCCGGCAATCACGGCATAATAGGCAACATAGCTCATAAAGCTGTTGGCAACAGCGGATGTGGCAAAGACCATACCCAGTACAAGCACCACAATACCGCCAGCAGTGCCCATCAGGTTAATGACGGCATTGGCCTTACTGCGAAGGGGCTTTACGGTCACATCCGGCATCAGCGCTACCGCAGGAGAGCGGAATATGGACATTGCAATAAGAATTACAAGAAGCAAGGCAACAAAAACAAACAATGTGCTGGGATCCGAGTCAGTAATTTCTGCAACGCAAGCTTCCCGTGCAGGAGCTACATAATTGGTATACTCATCTGTAACCTTTTCTTTGCCGGTGATCGGATCAATTTCATTGACTTTGATCTGAGAGAATTTCTCACGGCTCATTCCGGCTTCCGTAGACAAAGTGAATTCTCTGCCGCCGGGGGTCTTCAAAACCGTATCCTTCTGCTCATCGTAAATACGCTCCAAAGTCGGAACATCATCCAGCGCAGTATAGTCCTGAATCTTCTTCAACTGAATGCTGTCCACTACGCTGAGCGCAATCAGCGCAACGGCCGCAACCACAGTACCGACAACGATAAAGGGTGTGCGCTTGCCCTTCTTGGACTTGCACTTGTCCGACAACGTGCCAAATAACGGCAGCATAAACAAAGCGAGCACGTTGTCCAGTGCCATGATCACACCGGACCAGAACTGGGACATGCCGTATTTGTTTGTCAAAATGACGGGAATGGTAGCATCGTAGGCCTGCCAGAATGCACAAATCAGGAAAAAAGCAAAGCCCACAAGGATCGTGCGTTTGTAGTTGAGTTTCATAGAGAACCCTCCAAATCTATTTCTACGAGTATCATTATAGTCACTTTCTGGTAAAAGTCTAGTAAAATATTATTAAGAAAAACGCCATCAGCAAATGCCGATGGCGTTCGTGCATATAAATCAGGCCAGTACCGCTTTGTGGAATACCTTTTTACCCTTGCGGATCTTCACGCCGGCGGCAAGCATTTCCCGGGAAATGAGCATGGTAGGTGCACTTACCTTTTCGTCATTGACGAACACACCGCCCTGCTCCACCAACTGGCGGGCCTGCTTGTTGGAGGGTGCCAGACCGCAGGCTACCATCAGGTTCAGAATGCCGATGCTGCCATCAACCAGCCGATCCTCGTTGATCTCAGTGGTGGGCATGTTGGCATCATCACCGCCGCCCACAAACAGCGCTTTCGCGGCAGTCTGTGCCTTGATGGCTTCTTCCTCACCATGAACCAGCTTGGTCAGTTCAAAGGCCAAAATCTCCTTAGCTGTGTTCAACTGGGCATCTTTCCAATCTGCCATAGCATCAATTTCTTCCATGGGCAGGAAGGTCAGCATACGGATGCATTTCAGAACGTCCTCGTCACCCACATTACGCCAGTACTGGTAGAAATCAAAGGGAGAGGTCTTGTTCGGATCCAGCCACACCGCACCGGAGGCAGTCTTGCCCATCTTCTTACCCTCGGAGTTGAGGAGCAGAGTAATGGTCATAGCATGGGCATCCTTGCCCAGCTTCTTACGGATCAGCTCCGTGCCGCCCAGCATGTTGCTCCACTGGTCATTGCCGCCGAACTGCATGTTACAGCCGTAGTTCTTGAACAAGTAGTAGAAGTCGTAGGACTGCATAGGCATGTAGTTAAATTCCAGGAAGGACAGGCCCTTTTCCATTCTCTGCTTGAAGCACTCTGCCCGGAGCATGTTATTCACAGAGAAGCAACCGCCGATCTCCCGGATGAATTCCACGTAGTTCAGATTCAGCAGCCAGTCAGCGTTGTTGACCATCTGAGCCTTGCCTTCGCCAAACTCGATGAACCGCTCCATCTGCTTTTTGAAGCAGTCGCAGTTGTGCTGGATGGTCTCCTGAGTCATCATGGAACGCATATCCGTACGGCCGGAGGGGTCGCCTATCATGGCTGTACCACCGCCGATCAGGGCAATGGGACGGTTTCCGGCCATTTGCAGACGCTTCATCAGGCACAGTGCCATAAAGTGGCCAACATGCAGAGAATCTGCTGTGGGGTCAAAGCCGATGTAGAAAGTGGCTTTGCCGTTATCGATCATTTCGCGGATTTCTTCTTCATTGGTCACCTGGGCAATGAGGCCACGGGCAACCAGTTCGTCATACAGTTTCATATTGTTTCCTCCAAATCAAAAAACGTCCTCTGTCCATTCGGACAGAGGACGTAAAAATTACGTGGTACCACCTCTGGTTCGGCATGACCTCACAGCCATACCCTCACGGCGTCCAACAACGCCTCTCGCTGTTTCGGGCGAACCCGTCATTTCCTACTTGATTCAGAAATGCCACTCCGGGAGGTATTTCGGCGGTCTTCCCCACTGCCTTGCACCAACCGGCAGCTCTCTGGCGGAAAGATGGTCGCTTACTTCATCCCATCACTGTGTTGTAAGTATCCTAGCAAAAAGTTCGGATTTTGTCAAGATTATTGTGGAAGATCCTTCAAAAAAGTAGGATCTAGAAGATCACTTCTGCGGACATAGTTTTTGTAAGGCACATATTTGTAGGTTTTGTTGCCGGATTGGGTCAGCATGCCCTCGCCGTCGCCGTAATAGACCTCCATGTGCAGCATTTCCGTTCCGCCGTCGGCACGCGTGATGGTACCGATGATGTCACCTTGCTGAACATAGTCACCGACTTTCAGATCGGTCGCAATCTCGCAGTAACGCAAGATGGAGCCGTCGTCATTGACCACCTCCACAGCCCAGGTTGACTGGTAAAATACGGCAACTCGCTGCACCGTTCCGGATGTAATGGCGTACACCTTTGTTCCGTGGGGTGCGACAAAATCCAGTCCTGCATGGGCCCGTTTCCCGCCACCGCGGGAAGTGGCAAATTTCCGACTCCCCACTACTTCGCCAAATTCGTCCTTCACCGGGCAGATCCAGGTTTTCATCCGTTCCTCAATAAAGGCTGTAACCTTGGGATCCTCGGAATAAGAGGGATTGTCCGGCTTTGTGGTTGGTTGTGTAGCCGGCCTGGTTTGCGGTTGTGTCGTCGGTTGCGTTACCGGGACACTGATAGCAGGGACGCTTGTCGAAGGTGCGGATGAGGAAGATGCCGGCTCTGTATGTACAGAAGAAGCAGGAAGAGATGCTGAGGAAGATAAGACCGATGAAGGTTCCGTTGGGGGATTCATACGGTGAACATAGGGCACAAATGCCAGCAAAACTGCCAGTATTACCGACAATACCGCAATCAATACTTTTAGATTCACCGCTTCTCCTCCTCTATCTACTATTGGAGCATTTCCTCTGCGCTTTTTAGTGTGGTTTCTGTGATATTTGCACCGCCGATGATCCGGGCCAGTTCCCGCTTTCTGCCCTCAATATCCAAGGGCGTCACGGTAGTATAGGTACGGCCGCTCCGCTCTTCCTTGGCAATCAATAGGTGATTTTGTGCCAAAGCCGCCAGTTGAGGCAGATGGGTTACGCACAAAACTTGCTTGTGGCTTGCCACGCTGCGAAGTTTCACCGCAACTTTTTGTGCCGCACGGCCGGACACGCCGGTGTCCACCTCGTCAAAGATCAGGGTTGCGACCTGGTCTTTCTCTGCAAGCACATTCTTCATTGCTAACATAATTCTTGCCAATTCGCCGCCGGAGGCCACCTTACTCAAAGGCTTCAAATCCTCACCGGCATTGGCAGACATGTAAAATGCTACGCTGTCAGCACCGTTGGCAGACAGATCCGTTTCCGCAAACCGACATTCAAACTGCACGCGAGGCATGTCCAATTGTGCCAACTCATTTAGAATTCGTGCAGACATAGACTCCGCAGTTGCCTTACGCAGTTTCCGCAAAGCGTATGCCGCGTCCCAGGCATCCTTTTCCGCCTTTTGCAGCTTCCCTTTCAGACGCTCCAAATGGTCGTCTGCAAATTCGATGGCATCCAGTTCCTGTCTTGCTTTTTCAAGATATACCAAAATCTCCTCGCAAGTAGATCCGTATTTTCTGCGTAGTTTGTGAATCACATCCAGGCGGGCTTCGATGGCATCCAGCTCTTCCTCGGAATAACTGAGCTCATCCCGGGCATCCAGTACCATCCGGGATACATCCTCCACCTGGTACATGAGATCCGCAACCTTTTCATGGAGCTGTGCAATTTCATCGCTAAATTTGGCGATTCTTGCAAGGGAACGTTCCGCCATAGAGAGCATAGCAGAAGCGCCGTCGGTATCCTCACCACCGTAGAGATTCTCCACGGCATCGTTCATACCATCGGCAATTTTCTCCGCACTTTGCAGGAGTTTTCTCCGCTGTTCCAGGGTTTCATCCTCACCGGGGCTCAGGTCCGCCTTTTCGATTTCGGCAATCTGGTAACGCAATGATTCCATGCGACGCAGCTTTTCCCCTTCGTCCATGGTCAGTGCGTCCATTTCCTTACGCAATTTCAGCACATCTGCGTACTTTTCCTTGTATGTATCCATCTGCATACCATGGTCACCAAAGGAATCCAAAAACGCCAAATGGTTCTCCTCATCAAAAAGTGACGCGGAATCGTGCTGACCGTGAATATTGATCAGTTGGATACCCAGTTTCCGAAGAATGGACACCGTAACAAGTGTGCCGTTAACCCGGCAGACGTTCTTACCGTCGAGGTAAATTTCACGCTGGATGATGGTCTCCGGATCATATTCCACACCGTTTTCAGCAAACCAGGCAAATTCCGGAACATGGGTAAAAACCGCCCGCACGGATGCCTTGTCCGTTCCGGTACGGATCATATCCCGGTACGCCCGCTCTCCCAAAATGGCGGAAATCGCATCGATCACGATGGATTTACCGGCACCGGTCTCACCGGTAAGTACATTAAACCCACGCTCAAAGGAAATTTCAGCGTGCTCAATGACCGCGATATTTTCAATATGCAGAAGGCTCAGCATGAAACTTCCCCCTTACTTCATTAACTCAGCAGGCTTTTCAGTTCTCCGCAAAATGCCGCAGCGGCATTGCTATCCCGCATGACCACAAAAACCGTATCGTCACCGGCCAAAGTGCCCAGTACTACGCTCAGACTCATGGCATCGATGGCAGAAGCTGCCGCGGATGCAAGGCCCGGCAAGGTGTGAATCACCAGAATGTTCTGTGCGTAATCAAACTTTGTGATACACTCCCGAAAAATGGTGTTCAGCTTACCGGAAAATGTGCTGCTCACCTCGTTGGTGGAAACTGCGTACCGATACGTACCAAAGCTGGTCAGTTCTTTAATGACACGCAGTTCCTTGATATCTCGGGAAATGGTAGCCTGAGTGCTGCGAAATCCTGCATTTTGCAGTTCTGCCAGCAACTGCTCCTGGGTCTCCACGTTCTTATTGGAGATGATCTCCATGATTTTCGCTTGTCTTTTTGCTTTCATTTGCATTCCCTCATCTGTTATCTCTGAACTTTTGGTTCACAACGTCATAGAAACTACGATCCTTCAAGCGGACCAGGCTTGTTTCCAGATTGGACTTTTTAATGATGGTGGTATCTCCCATGTTCAGCCGGACGGATTTGCCACCGTCAACGGAAAGGTAAGCGTTACGCCGGGCACTGCGGGTCAATTTTACCGTGATCACCCGCTTATCGGAAGTTACCATGCACCGGCTACCCACATCATGAGCACAAATGGGCGTTACCAAAATGCTGTGAGCAGCAGGTTCGATGATGGGACCACCGGCGGACAAACTGTACGCCGTAGATCCTGTGGGTGTTGCCACAATCACGCCGTCACCGCCGCACTCCATGGCCTGCACGCCGTCACATTCTACTGCCAGATGTACAATACGTGCCACCGCACCCTTGGTCAGTACCACATCGTTCAAACAAATGTCGTGGAAAATGATATCTCGATCCCGGAACACCGTCACATCCAGCATCATGCGCTTATCAATGGTATAATCACCGGTAGCCAGACGACGCAGTTGCTCCAGCTCTGTTTTTTCCAGTTCTGCCATGAAACCCATGGTGCCGATATTCACACCCAGAATGGGAATTCCTGCTCTGGTGGCAGTTTTGGACATATGCAGGATCGTACCGTCACCGCCAAAGCAGACAATCAGATCTGCCCCGGGTAGTTCCCGATCCAAACGGGAAAACCGCAAATCCGTGGGCAGGTCGTATGTCTTGTCCACCTCAAAGGGCAGGCACAGCCGCACTTCCATGCCGGCATCCGTCAAAATCTGAGCAGCCCAGCGAACGGTCTGAAAATCTTTATCCCGATAGGGATTTGGTGTCATAATTACTTTTTTCACCGGATCACCCCTTCAATGTATTGTGGGCATCCCGGACCAGGTTGGCTGTATCCGGGATGATACCCGGTTTGTCATCCAAAGTCAGATGTCCCAAAAATTCAATATTTCCTTCCGGTCCTTTTACCGGAGAGAAAGTCAGCCCCAAAATAGTGAAGCCCAGTTCACCCGCCGTTTCCACAAAGCTGTCCAAAACTTCTTTGTGAATCTCCGGCTCCCGGACAACACCTTTTTTGCCCACTTTTTCCTTCCCCGCTTCAAACTGGGGTTTGATCAGGCACAGCACCTGACCGGTGGGCTTTAACAGTGCTTTGATGGCAGGCAAAACAATTTTTAAGGAAATGAAACTTACGTCAATCACAGAAAGATCCAAGGGCTCTCCCAGGTCCTCCGGCGTCACGTAGCGGATATTGGTACGTTCCATTACCACGACCCGTTCATCAGAACGGATCTTCCAATCCAACTGGCCGTAGCCAACGTCGATGGCAAAAACCTTTTTTGCACCCTGTTGCAGCAAGCAGTCTGTAAAACCGCCGGTGGATGCACCGGAATCACTGCAAACATACCCCTCCGGCTTCACGCCAAAGTCCCGCAACGCTTTTTCCAGTTTCAGTCCGCCACGGCTCACATAGGGACAGGTAACGCCCCGGACTTCGATCTGCACCGTTTCTTCATAAGCGGTACCGGGCTTGTCCGCTTTCTGTCCGTTGACATAGACCTGACCTGCCATAATGATGGCCTGGGCCTTGGAGCGGGTATCGGCGTACATCTGCTCCGTCAAAAGCACATCCAGGCGCTTTTTAATTTTCATTTCCAAGCACCCCCAGGATGGTCTTTGTCATGGACTGACTGTCCAGTCCACACTGTTCATACAGCTTGTTGATATTGCCGTGGGTCACGAACTTCCGGCCAAGATCTATCGCATAGATATCCAGATCCGGCAGTTTCTGCATCAGTTCCCAGCTCAGGGCCTCATGGATGCCGGAACCGGTGCAGGTTTCCTCTGCAATCAGCAGATTCTTGCAGGAATCCAGTTGTTCCACAATCTCTCTGACAGGCAGCGGTGATACAGTCAGCAGCCGCAAAACTGTAGCTTCCACCCCATGCTCAGCCAACTGCTGTGCACATTTCATGGCTTCATTGGTCAATGTGCCGTAGGTAAGGATTACCACGTCTTTGCCACGACGATGGCAGTGCACATTCTTTCCGGGTTCAAAATTGGATTTGGTAATCAGGCCGTCGCCGCCCCGGGGGTAACGTACTGCTACAGGTCCGTCACAGCCCTTGACCGCCCAGCGGAGCATCCCAGACAATTCCTCACAACTGGCAGGGCACAAAATACGCATTCCGGGAATCTGACGCAAAAAACCAACGTCAAAAGCACCATGGTGGGTCTCTCCGTCCTCCCCCACCAGACCGGCCCGGTCAACTGCCAACACCACGTGTAAGCCGAGCATAGCAATATCCTGCATGATCTGGTCAAAAGAACGCTGTAAAAATGTGGAATACAGGGCCAAAACCGGCACCATACCTTGCTTTGCCAAGCCACCGGCCATTGAGGTGGCGTGCTCTTCAGCAATACCCACGTCAAACAAGCGGTTGGGGTATTTTTCCTTAAAATTAAGCAGACCCGTTCCGCCGGGCATAGCCGCTGTGATGGCACAAACTCTCTTATCCTCCGCTGCCAGATCCAGCATAGTATCACCGAAAGCATCGGAAAAAGTATAATTTTTAGAACCAAGGGTCTCGCCGGACACCGGATCAAATTTCCCCACACCATGGAATTTGGAGGGTTTTTCTTCTGCCGGCTGATATCCGCATCCCTTTTGGGTGAAAACATGGAGTAAAACAGGACAAGCCATTTCCTTTGCCACCCGAATAACACGAATCAGTTCATTAACATCATGTCCGTCAACAGGGCCCAAATAAGTCAGACCCATATTCTCGAACATGGTGGTGGGCAGAACGGAACGCTTGATCCAGCTTTTTACATGACTGGTAGCGGAATAGACCGCTTTACCACCAGGGATCTTGCTCAACATATCCCGGTAGTGCTGCTTCATACCCAGATAACGTTCTTTCGTACGAAGCTGGGAAAGGTGTCGGGACATTCCGCCCACATTCCGGTCTATGGACATTTCATTGTCGTTCAGGATGACCAACAGAGGTTCTTTGCTGTCGGCAAGGTCATTCAGACCCTCGTATGCCATGCCGCCGGTGGCGGCACCGTCGCCAATCACACAAACAACATCATATTCCTCATCCAGCAGTGTTCTTGCCCGGGCCATGCCCAGAGCAATGGACACCGAACTGGAAGCATGACCGGCAACAAAAGCATCCGTATCACTTTCCGAAGGCTTGGGGAATCCGGCGATGCCGCCAAATTGCCGCAAACCGTCAAAAGCCGCCTGGCGGCCGGTCAGCAGCTTATGCACATAAGACTGATGACCCACATCAAACACCAAGCGGTCTTTCCCGGTATCATAAACAGTTTCCAGGGCAACAGACAACTCCACAATGCCAAGATTGGAGGCCAGATGGCCACCGGTCTTGGCAACGTGTTCCACTAAAAATGCCCGGATCTCACGGCACAGGTCTGACCGCTGGGATTCATTCAAGCGAAGCAGGTCCTGATGGCCGCTGATTTTCTCTAATATACTCAAAATATGACACAACCTTATTGTTTGCTTTTGACAGACTTCCCGTGTCCGCTGAGTGTGCTGATGACCATGCCGGCAAAATGCACGATGGCAGTAGAAGAATTAACCGCAAAGGTCTTGCCGATGGCTTTGCCGCCAACTGTAAGGCCGGATACACAGGCAGACATGATAAGACCAATCATCATCGGCCAGGAAAACTCAAACTTTGCCAGCAGCTGGGCCGCAATGGTAGCGGATGCACTACCGGAAACAACGCCGCAGATGTCGCCTACCACGTCGTTACAGATAGAACTGACACGCTCTGCGTTGCGTAAAAGGCGGATAGCCTCCTGGGCACCGGGCACTTTCCGTGCCGCCATGGAATGAAACGGTGTCTCGTCCGCAGATGTAACCGCCACACCGATAATATCGAAAAAAATACCGATGAGCACAATGGTCAGCAAAATAACGAAGGATGTCAGAAGACCACTCTTGCTCATGATCTCATCAGAGATCAATGTAATTGCTCCGGACACAAAAATTGTCACAAAAAAAATGGTGACAACCCACCGGACGGTTTTGTTTCGCTCTCTCCTGGCACTACTTGGGTCAGACTTTGACACAGGAATATCTCCTTTATTTTTAATAAAAATGACGGCGGCAAACAGGATAAATCTTACGGCTTAGGTCGGGTTGGATTTCCCCAGACAGAACCTGCCGTTGCCGCACAGGCCGTTTCCGTTTGATCCGTCAGTTTACGTGTTACCAACATAAATACCCGATTGCCACTTAGTCCGTACTGTAATCCCCTGTCTGCCCCATTACGACAGCCTAGGTGATTTCCACGGCAGAATTGCACCATAATCTTAGCCTCTTTTGCAAGGATGATTTCCAGAGGCGATATCGGCAGTCATTGTGGCCACAATGACCAGCCGCATGATCCTCTTTCCCAACATACTCACTCAAGGCAGGCTACACTGCACGCAGCAACACGATTCTGTGCACCGCTTTGCAGGTTCATACCAGACCCGTACGCGAAGACGGCTTCCCACTTGGGAGTTCACATTCTTCGTCGCACAAAAACTGGTCTCCACGGAAGCCGGGTCGTATGCTCCATGCCATTGGAGCGCGCCCGGGATCCTTAACCCCCAGCATCCACCCTAAACTGGGCGTAAAAAGCAGACACCAGGGACTTCATCGATGTGCCCTTCAAAGGATTTTTAGGCCCTTCCTGGAAAATGGCCATTCCGACTAGGATACTGCGCCGTCGAAGTGAATAATAGCATATAATTTGTGAATATACAAGTATTTTTTCAAAAAATGCAGGAATATTTATAAATCATTCATCATTTTGGATATTCATTCTATTTACAAACCAATCATCCACAATGTCGCTGTGGGTCACGACGATCTGGATTTTCTTCAGTTCCTCTCTGGTGAACCAACGCAATTCCCGGGATTCATGACTGATACGCAGCTGCACGTTTTCCGGCAACTCCAATTGGAATACCACAATAACCATTCGCCAAATGCTACCGTCCTGATAGGCTGCAATCCGCCCAGGCTCACCGTAGACTGCCAATTTCTGAAAGCGGTCTTTCGGAATACGCAGGCCCAGTTCTTCCCATGCCTCACGGGCCATCGCCTCCACCGGCTCCTCGTATTTTTTTACGCCACCGCCCACAAGACCCCAGGTATCGGAGTCCCTGCGGCGTTCCAAAAGTATTTTATCTCCACAGGTAATGATTGCATTTGCCCCAAGATGTGCCCGCATGGTAGTCTTGGGTGCGTTGGGATCATTGCGATAGAATTTTACAATAGACATGTCTATCCCCTCACTTCTCAAAATTCATCCGGCACAGGTTTTGTCACACCAGTGCGTCGAGCCTTGTCCAATCCACCGGTCATATGTCCTTCCGGGTTTTGGGCAAATTTCGCCCGTCGGATCACATCTTCACCGAATCGATCCCGCAGGGCATCCACCGTTTCATCCAGTTTCAGTTTTTTCTCGTATTGCTCCGGGGTGACACCGGAAAACAGATCAAACTGCTGATATGCCTGCCCCGTAATTCTGGTCATCTGTATACCCAACTGCCGCAGAGGCGTTATCCCATCCCATGCTTCATCAAAGATCCGGCAGGCTTCCTGAAAAATCTGCCCGGTGCTGTTGGTCGTTCCGTTCAGCTGGGACTGATGGGAAAAGTGGACAAAATCATTGGTGCGTAAATGTACGGATATACATCCGCCGCATTTCCCGTCTTTCCGCATCCGCATACCAATGGTCTCACACAATCCCAAAATCACCTGGTTGGCATGTTCCCGGGTCACCACATCTGTGGATGTAGTCACAGAATTGCCATATCCCTTGTTTTCTGCCGGCTCCGGAGTCACCGCATCGGCATTGCGGCCATTGGCAAAATGCCAGATGGTCTCCCCATGCTTGCCCAATTTGCGGCGGATGAGTGCCATATCCGCACGGGCAAGATCTCCGATGGTGTAAATGCCCATCAGCTTCAATTTCCGCTCTGTGGCTGCACCCACCAAAAACAGATCCCGCACCGGCAACGGAAAGAATTTTTCTTCCATTTCCTCCGGAAACAGGGTATGCACCTTATTGGGCTTTTCAAAGTCGCCTGCCATTTTCGCCAACAGCTTGTTGCTGGAAATGCCAATATTGACCGTAAAGCCCAGTTCCTCATGGATACGCCGACGCATCTGTTCCGCTGCTGTGAGAGGGCTTCCCCACAGCCGCCCCGTGCCGCTCATGTCCACCCAGGCTTCGTCGATAGAATACTGCTCCACTTTGGGGCTGAACTGGCGAAGCATATTGACAAAATGGCGGGATGCCTCTACATACAAGCCGTAGTCCGGAGGGATCACCACCAGGTCTGGGCATTTTTCCAGTGCCTGGAACAACGGTTCGCCGGTTTGGATGCCGTACTTTTTCGCCGGGCCGCTTTTGGCCAGAATGATGCCGTGACGGGATTCCTTCTCCCCTGCCACCACCGACGGAACATCCCGCAGGTCGGTGGTCTCTCCCAGCACTTTCACCCGATAGGCCGCTGACCAGCTCAAAAAGGCCGAGTTGGCATCCACATGAAAAATCACACGCTCCGCCATCAGCACACCTTCCTCATCAGGCACCAGCTATGGGTGCGAATGGTATATTTCAGTTCAAACAGGGTCTTCTTGCCGTGGACGGTGGCACGGCACAGGAATATCTGTGCCTCAATGCCCACATACTCCACTTTTCGCACGCTGATGATCTCATCAATATCAATACGCAGCAGCTGATGGGTCTCTTCCACCCGCATACGCAACGGCCGAATTTCACCCCCGGCACTGCACATGGATATCACATCCACCGGACACATCTCCAAAACCCATCACCTCCCAATACTGCGTCATTGCGAGGAGCGTAGCGACGTGGCAATCCCCTAAGTTTTTTATAAATCTATGGAGATTGCCACACCAGTCTGTGGACTGGTTCGCAATGACATAATTTACGTTTGTTTTATTATAGCACATTTGTTTGTGAATAGCAAGTGGAATATCTCACAACCATTTGGGAAAGAAATACATTGTAAAAATCCTTTGAATCTGCTATGATGATAAAAAACGAAAGGAGCTTCTTATGAGACGGGCTAAAAAAGTTTCTGACTCTCAGACAATGCAGCAGTATATCCTCCGCCCTGCCCATATCAATCCCTATGGCAGACTTTTTGGTGCACAGCTGCTGAAATGGATCGACGAAGTGGCTGGCATCGTGGCTGTTCGCCATTGCAACGCCATCGTTACCACCGCCGCCATTGATCATCTGGAATTCAAAGAACCCGCCTACTCCGGGCAAATGATTGTCTTATTGGGCCAAGTGACATATGTGGGCCGCACATCTATGGAAATACGGGTGGACACCTATACAGAAGCACTGGACGGCACCCGGAAAATGATCAACCGGGCATATCTGACCATGGTAGCAATCGATAACGAGGGCAACACCGTTGAAGTTCCCTCTTTGATTTTGGAAACGGATGACCAGCGTGCCGAGCACGAGGCCGCCATCAAGCGTAAGGAGATGCGTAAGCAACGCAGGTTGGAGGATTTTTAATATCCATTGCGGCATGCCTGTTCACAGTTATTTCATTTGACATTCGGCATAATCTGTCTTATCATGACTATATTACAGAAATTGGAGTGATCGTTCATGACGGCTAAGGAAGCCAGACAAGCCCAATGGCAAAAACTGAAAGATGAGCCCTTGCAGGCCAAACTAAAATATATATTTACCTATTACTGGGCGGTCATTTTGGGTGTTCTGTTTGCGATCGTCTTTGTTGTGAGCTGGGTGTTTTTTGCGTTGACGCAAAAGGATGCGGTTTTGTCCGGCTATCTCCTGAACGGTACCACCCAGAAAACCTACCAGGGTTCCATAGCAGCAGAATTCCTGGAAGATCAGCAAATCGATTCGGAAAACTACATGTTTGATCTTGTATCGGATTCTTACTATCTGGATGCCGAAACTTACGTTTTTGAGAACATCGTAACGCGTATGGGTGCCCAGGATTTGGACTTTATCGTCACAGATCTGTATACATACCCCATGTTCACCGCACACCTGGCAGATTTGGAAACCATTCTTACCGAGGAGCAGTTGGAAAAGTACAGTCCGTATTTTGTGTATGTGGAACAGAGTGCATTGGACGTACTGGCTGCCGGTGACGTGGGCGACGGAATTAAATTGCCGGAGTATTATCTGGACAGCACCAATTTGGAAGACCCCGTTGTGACGGGTATCCGCATCCCAGATTCCAGCCGGCTGCTGGATGCCTATTCCTTCCCCGGTGATGACGCGATATTTGGTATCCCCGTGAGCTGTCAGCATCTGTCTATGACATTGGAATTCCTGGATTTCATTTTGCAAGAATAATGAAAAACCACCCCGATGGGGTGGTTTTTATCATGTAAAATTGATCATTTCATCGATGTCCGGGCGTTTGGGAAGATCGATCATTTTCTTATTTTTCAGCACAATCACGTTAATGGTTTTCAGACGCTTGATGGACTTGATGTCCAGGATATTCACCGAAATCGTTTGACCATCCGCCAACCGGGTAAATTCCAGGGTAACATCATCGATCTTCTCCAAGGTGAAATCGATTTTGCCGTTCTCCGCCAGCTTGTCAAAATTCAGGGTGACTGCCTTTTTGGTCTTCACATAAACGGTTATGTAGACAGCCAGCAATACGCCAACTAATGTGAGGGTTTGCAAACCCGTGGTTACCATCTCATTTACACCAGCGGCAAATCCAATCACGAGAAAATATGCGCTTATGGGAAACACGCAGATGGCAAAGATAATAAAAAAGCGACCGTTCATCCAGGCCAGATCCCGGATACGCTGCTTCGAGTCGGATGCATATTTGGAATATTCGATCATATAAACACTTCTTTCTGCTGTTTTTTTCATTTTACCACGAACTCAGATGAATTGCAAGGATATTCAATAGCAAAATAGCCGCCCGAAGGCGGCATTTTTATGGTGGAGCCGGCGGGAATCGACTTGCATTTTTGCCTTTGGCGAAAATTATTGTTTCGCTCCGCCAAGCCGGAGCGAGCAACAGTCCACCGGACTGTTGTATTTAGATCGGTTCGATTCCCTTTACTCACAATACCAAAAGAAACGCCACCCTATTGGGTGGCGTTTCTTTTGGTGGAGCCGGCGGGAATCGAACCCGCGTCCGAAAGCAACTTGGAAGGAACTTCTCCGTGCGCAGTTTGTTATTTACATTCCCTCAACCCGTCGGAAACAAACACCCTACGGGAATCAGTAGCTTCATGATGCGTGGAATGGGCAAAGCTTACCAAACTCACGTTCTCCACTTCGATCACACCCGAGCCCGGCTCGTGGACCTTCCGGGGCGGATGCGCGCCTAATTAGGCAGCGAAAGCAACAGTATTGTTGTCAGTTAAATTTAAAAGTTACCCGTTTTATCGTGGTCAGGCGCCACGGCACGCTTATCCAGCCTCACTACCCCCGTCGAAACCAGTACGGCCCCATATTTAAGGTTAAAAGTAAAAGTGAAGAAGTATACGGTGATGAGATGTTAGTAGCATTTCATCACCATATTTCATTTACATTTCTTGAGGATCTGTTATAAATCTCCATTTTAACTTTTCTGCAATAACAAAAGTGGCATCAGGCTCCTGGAGCAGTTTATCACAAGAATATAAAGTTGGTGAAAAACCCGCAAAGTTAGCCCAAACAATCAGAGGATCATCACGACCAGTAAGCAAATCATCATGATACGCCAGATGACAATCAAAAATATCTGCGCTGAACCATTTTTCAGACCCAACAAGATTGCATTTCCTCACTCCGTTAAAGCAGAATTCCAAAGGATCTTTATACCATTGGCTGTGGAATATCATATGCAGTTCCTGACAATCTAATGGGGCAAGAACCATTGCACCATTCTCTTTAACATAGCATCCGGAACGGTAAAACATTTCAACCAAGCAGGAATCGTGAAATCCTCCATACTGGTCAAGCAGGTAATTGATGTCAACAGAAGAAGTTATTTCATTCCAGCCATTCATATCATCCACCAATTAAAATCTTCCGTACGGATCAGGCAGTTTGTTAGGCTCGGGGTAAGTCTCGCCCTTGGTATCCACAGTAATGGAAGCGATCTTCTGTTCCGCAATGGGGCGATCCTGCATGCCGGTCTTGGTAGCGGCAATGGCGTCCACCACTTCCATGCCGGAAGTGACTTTACCGAATGCGGCGTACTGGCCGTCCAAATGGCGGGCATCCTGGTGCATGATAAAGAACTGACTGCCCGCAGAGTTGGGGCTGCTGGAACGGGCCATACTCAACACGCCACGCTTATGCTTCAAGTCATTCTTGATACCATTGAAGAAAAACTCGCCCTTGATGCAGTAGCCGGGGCCACCCATGCCGGTGCCATCCGGGCAACCGCCCTGGATCATAAAGCCGGGAATAACTCTGTGGAAAATCAGACCATCATAGTAGTTATGATTGGCCAAATCAATGAAGTTACGGACGCTCTGGGGTGCGATTTCGGGGTACAGCTCGCCCTCGATCACGCCGCCGTTTTCCATGGTGATTTTAAATGTAGGATTCATATCAGTACCTCTCTTTCATGGCCCGGTCGATCTGACGCTTGGCGTCTTTCTCAGCCGCGGCCTGTCTTTTATCATGCAGTTTTTTACCCTTACACAGGCCCACCTTCACCTTCACACGGCTGCCCTTAAAATAAACGGACAAAGGGATCAAAGTCAATCCGTCCTGTTTCACCTTACCAAGCAGACGCATGATCTCCCGGCGGTGCATCAGCAAGCGGCGAGGTCGACGGGGATCCACATTGAAACGGTTGCCGTGGTCATAGGGTGAGATGTGCATTTGGTTCAGGAGCATTTCTCCGTCTTTAATGCCGCACCAGGCATCTTTCAGATTCAAATTGCCCTGGCGGATAGATTTTACTTCCGTACCCACCAATTCAATACCCGCTTCCATTTCCTCCTCCACAAAATACTCGTGATAGGCTTCCCGATTGCGGGCCATGACCTTGATACTGTCCTTTTCCAAACACTCACCTCCTTAACGGTTTCCAGTTTCATTATAGCACAACTGTCAAGCGAGTCATACATATACATTATCGTGCGAATTCCAGAAATTGCACAAAAAATTAAGATTCTCTTAAAGATTTCCTGGTCCGCTTGAAAGGTTTTGTCGAATTATGTATAATCAAGGCATGTTTAACACACAACACATTTTATACATGGTCATTTCCGGCATTCTGACCGCCGGGCTTTTGTATCTTGCCAATGCACGTGCAGAAGATGACGAAAGTAAAAACCGAATACTGAAATTCTCCGCGATCATCACCGTCGTGATCCATTACAGCAATCTTTGGGTGGACTATTTTGCCACAGGAGGAACAGCAACCCTAGAGAACAACCAGCTTCTGCCCGTATACCCCTGTAATGTGGTCATGTGGATGCTTTTAATCGCATCCCTTATGCGGAACAAAAAGCGTCTGTTATTCCAGATGCTCAGCGAATTTTGCTTCTATGGCGGCATCATCTGCGGTGTGCTTGGAATTGTTCTGAATACCAACTTCGACAACAATCCCACATTGGCGGACTACGACATTCTGAAAGGCCTGCTCAGTCACTCTACTATGCTGTTTGGGTGTATCTATATGTTTGTCGGTGGTTTTGTAAAGATTCGCGTCTTCAACGCGGTCAGCGTTGCAGCTGGACTGCTTACGTTTGTGATCTGCGGCATGGGTGTCAATGCCCTCTATGAGTACTTTGGCATGGAAGCACCGGACGGAATGTGGCTCCGCTCCAATCCATACCTCCCCATCCCGCCCCTTGTCCTTGGGCTGCTGTTTGTTGTAATCCTGTTCTTTGTCCTACATCTGTGGGACATGCGACTGCCGGAGGCAGAACGTTGGTACAAAAAAATGCAACGGAGGAAACATCATGAGAGAATTGTTCTTTAAGCTGTTTGCGATGTCCCATTTCAATACGGGTATCTCCATCACCGCCTTTTCGATCCCCCACATCGTGTATCTTGTGCTGATTTTTGGCGGTATTATCGGTACGTGGTTTACCCTCAGAAACAAAGGTGACGAGGCAAAAGAAAAAGCTTTGCGATTCCTGGCCTATGCACTGGTTGTTTCCTACCTCAGCGACTTCTTTGTTCACGAATTCGTCTACGGCGGCTTGAACACAGATAAGCTCCCCTTCCATATCTGCACCGTTCTGTGCCCGCTGATGGCCATTGCTCAGTTCAACCGCAAGGGTGATAAGATCAAAGAACCTGTGGCAGTTCTTGCCGTTCTTGCTCCTATGATGTACCTGTGCTACCCTGCCAGTATCGGCGACGGTGAGCCCTGGTGCTATCAGGCGGTGCAAACCATGTTCTACCATGGCGTGCTGATGGCCTGGGGCATTCTGAACCTTGCTTTTGGCGTGGTGAAGCCTGACATGAAGAAGATCTGGAAAAGCGGCGTATTGCTGGTCTGTATCACCCTGTGGGCAAAGCTTGGTAACGTGCTAATGGACCACAACTGGTTCTTCCTGGAAGAAGATGCTTTCTATATCGGCCTTGTGGCCAACGGCATCATTCCCAAATGGGTACTGATAATCGCCAACCCGGTGGTCTTTTTCCTGGCAGTTCTGGCCGTCTACGGCGTCTGCTACGCCATTCGTGCAAAGGGCAATAAGACCAAACAAACGGTATAATCGAAGTCAAAGCCTCCGGCTAAGCCGGAGGCTTGTTTAAGCCCTAGAAGGGCATTTTACCGGTGGGCATCTAAAATAGCCAGCGGTCTTTTGTATTAGGCACACAACAAACGAATCAGGGCTTGAAACACCATCACGATCAGAGAATAAAACCAGGATACCATCATCATATTTATCACTCCTTTCATTAAACGTGAAATTAAAATGTGGTAACTTCCTCCACCGCAGGTGCGGCGGGCTCAACAGAAATTGCAGTCAGCACTGGGCCCAGCTCTCCGTGGTACAAAACATGCTTTTCCGCATTGATTGTGGCTGTGACCATCACCCAGGAGCGGGATTCCAAAGACTGGGCCTCTGCATAACGGCAAGGCACGCCGCAGAACTGGATGTCATCCACGCAGCAGGTCATCACAAACCGACCCGGGGCGAACATGGCATTCCGATCCCGTCGGAGCATGGCAACCTGGGCCTTGAAGCGGATGGTCTTACCCTCATATTTTTGCGGTTCTTCTGTTACATCCCGGTACCACAGGGCGTAATCCTCATCATTCACCTCAATGATCGGTGCGTTGATGTCAAAGGGCAGCGGGTCTTCCACTTCATCAAAGGCTGTGGAGCCATCGGTATAGTCATACAAAATGTCAATGCGACGGCTGGCGGCACGGGCCAGTTTGTGGAAGGGCATGGTGTCCTGACCGGGAGTCAAGCGATTAAAGATCACCATCTGTGCCCCCACCAGCTTGTCCATCACCAGGTTACGCATGTTGGCGTTATAGGCCATAAAGGTGGTGGAATCAGCGAACATGACCTCCTGTGCAACCACCCAATCCTCCGGGAAACGGGTATAGAGGTCTCCCACCATCTGCATGCCGTTCAGCTCCGCAACCACACGCTGGGCCTTGTGTTTTTTCGCAAGGTCTTTCAGTTCCTTGGTAGTAACCGTCTGCTGATCCAGAGTATACTGAAACACATTTTGATGGGGATAGACGGAAAAATCGTACTCCTCCTCCCCTTCCTCAAACACCAGCAAAAGTGTTCGCTCCCCTGCATTGAAACGGGGATCTTCCAGGGTCTCCTGGATAAATTTCGTCTTGCCGGCATCCAAAAAGCCGGTAAAGGCATAAACAGGGATCTGTTGCATATTACACTCCAAACAGCACGGCAATGCCGGCTTCATCCAATTTCGAACCAATCACGCAGAGCTTACCGGTAATGTCAGCAGAACCGGTACGCACATTGTGTTCTTCTGGCACCATATCAAAGTGGATCCACTTGCCGTCCACACCGGGTATGATGCCTTTCGCACGCAGAATAATGCCATATTTTCCGGAATCCAAGGCAGTCAGTGCGTTTTCGATCTGCTCCTGTGTGAACTTCTTGGTCGTCTCAACACCCCAGGATGTGAATACTTCATCGGCATGATGATCATGATGGTGATGATGGTCGTGATCATGGTCATGGCAGCCGCAGGTGCAGTGCTCGCCATGCTCATGGTGGTGTTCTTCCTCGTGGTGATGTCCGCAGCAATGATGCTCCTCATCATGGTGATGATGACCGCAGCAATGGTGCTCCTCCTCATGATGATGGTGATGGCCACAGCAGTGGTGCTCCTCATCATGGTGGTGATGATGCTCATGGTCATGATGACCGCAACAGCAATGGTGTTCTTCCTCGTGAGCCAGCTCCGCAGCCTTCACGCTCTGACCCTCCATGGCGGTGATCAGCTGCTCTCCGGTCAGATCTTCCCAAGGCGTAGTCACCAGGGTCGCCTCAGCGTTATGCTCCCGGATCAGTGCCACAGATGCATCCAGCTTCTCCTGTTTGATGTCAGAGGTACGGGACAGAATGATCGTAGAAGCAGTCTCAATCTGGTTGTTGTAGAATTCGCCAAAGTTCTTCATATAAACCTTGACTTTGTTCGCGTCAGCAACCGCGACGGTGTAACCCAGTTCCACATCGTGACCGGTCACTTTCTGGACAGCCGCCACCACATCGGACAGTTTGCCCACGCCGCTGGGTTCAATGATCACCCGGTCGGGGCTGAATTTGTCAATTACTTCCTGCAATGCTTTGCCGAAATCACCCACCAGAGAACAGCAGATACAACCGGAGTTCATCTCGGTGATATTGATTCCCGCATCCTGCAAGAAGCCGCCGTCGATGCCGATCTCGCCAAATTCGTTCTCGATGAGAACCAGCTTTTGGCCCTTGTAGCCCTCCTGGATCATCTTTTTGATGAGAGTTGTCTTACCTGCACCCAGGAATCCGGAATAAATATCGATTTTTGTCATTTTTCTTCACACTTTCTTTCAACGCCCCGCAGGGTTTAGTTTAATCACTGCAATTATACCACAAGGATTTTCAAAAATCTACATTTCCCCGCAAATAAAAATGACGCTCCGTTCAGAGCGTCAAATTCATGCACAAAATCCAGACCCTTCGACAAAAACCGATTGCTTTCTTCGTTTCGTGTGGGTTACCATTGCATCAGGTAAGCACCACCCCCAAATGCGACACGCTTGCCAAACCGCCGCCACGTCTCTCCCACGCGGCGGCGGTTTTCTGCATTAAGAAACCGGTATCAGCAACATCTGACCGCTTAGCGGCTCATCTGTCAGTTGATTGGCTTCCCGAATCGCCTGAACGGTGGAGCCGTAATCCTTGGCCATCGCCCACAGGCCCTCATCGCCGGCACGGCGTAAAATGATAGACGGGCGGCTTGGATCAGCTTCTTTCAATTCGCCCATTTCCAATTCCGTCACCATGGGAATGGACTGCCCGGAATAGACCTGCACCGTCATGGGATACGTGCTTCGCAATGCCATGCCATCCGTACCCGGAACATATTCTGTACCCACAGGGAACCCGGGCCACAACTGAATTTGGTTTTCAGCCGCAGTTGAAAAGGGTGTGGTGCTTTCAAACCGGATATTGTCCACTGCCAACATGTTTTCTCCATCCCGGTAAAGGGTTTGGAACTGACCATCCATATGCAGCTCCGCTGTCCCCTCGTCCATGTGTACAACAGGATATTCCCCAGTCATGCACAGCATTTCTATACGGTCCACGTCCCCTTTTAGTGTTCCGTCGGCTTGTAGTTCTATGGCAGTATTGTCCAGCAGGGCAGGAAGTTGCATCTGTTCCATTTTGGGAATCACATTCCTTTTGGGACTGTACGCGTCCTCCACTACATCCAGCATTGTCCGGTCAAAAATAATATACTGTGCGGCAATTCCGGCACGCAAATGCAATTGCTGATCCTCCGTCAGTTCCATTTCCATGGCCGTCAAAATCGGCATCACCCACGCACTTGCACCGGAATCATAATCTCCCTCCAATTCGGTAAACTGGGAGAATGGGATCTCGGTTTTCCATTGACCGATTGCCCCATCCGGGGTGAGATAGGACATCTGAATACCCACTTCCCCACGGAATACCAGTCGGTTACCCAGAACTTTCTGCTCCGTGATCATGGGCATCATTTCATAAGAAATAATCTTCTGAACAGCAGGCAAATTCCCAGGAAAGGATATGGTTTCTTCCAACTGTACCTGTTTTTCTCCGGCTTCCACCGGGAGTTCTGCAGGATAGCTCTTCGTCAGAAGTTGCACGTCTTCGGGCAATTCTCCCGGCACAGGAATCTCCATGGATTTCTTCTTTAACGCCTGTGCAAAGGTATCTAAGCTGGCACGAACCATGATCTTCCGGGCAGAAATCCCTCTACAGTCAAGACTGGACAGTATGGGACGAAGGATCATGATCCCGTCGTCTGCCTGCTCAGGGAATTCCCAGCGGCAAGTAATGGGAAGCCATGCATCCAGTACTCTGGGCTGCGTGCCATCCTCCGGGGCGTACATGACCCATACCATCACGCCGCCATTGGCCCCCATAGAGGTGCTACGCCACTCCTTGCCCCGCATCAGAACCTGACCCCAGCAGCCCAGTACCTTTCCGATGTCCGGGTAGGCATCGGGCAAACGGATCTCCTGTGTCTGCTCTTGGGTATGTATCTGCCCATAAAACGGTTGCAGACATTGCAATGGTTTATTGGTAAATTTAACTTCCATACGGTTCACTCCTCCCACATTCCTACCAAACTATATGCGTCGGGGACAAGTTTATGCCAATTATTTTTTCCCGTTGCACCAAAAACCCAGTCCCATGATCCCAACACCGACACACCAGCAGAAGAATGTGGATTCCAGACAGCAACCAATCAACAGACCGAAGCCAAAAGCCATCAGTGCGCAGCCACACAGTTGGTTTTTTCGACACATGAAAAACACCCCCTGCACAAAGCTATGCAGAGGGTGTTCAATTATTCCAGGATTTCCCGGCAGGCTGCCAGAACTTTTTCCAGTACAGGGATACAGGTCAAACGGCCGTAACCGCCATTTTCAATGGTAACGATAAATGCCAGGGGGTAGCCTTCATCCGTGAGGAAACCGGTGAACATGGCATTGGGCTTTTGGTCGCCACCCACTTCCGCTGTACCGGATTTGGCACAGGCCGTAAAGCCTGAGAAATGCTCATCCCCATAGTAGTTTTCCACGTTGTTACGCATAAGCTCCTGGAGCTTGCGTGCGGTTTCCGTGGACATGAGTCGCTTAGGTTCATCATTGTCAGCCTTGTAGGTTGTGGTCATCCCGGTTTTAATATTGTCCACCAGATATATCGGCCGTGCAACGCCGTCATTGGCAACCGCACCTACCAAAGTCAGAAAAGAAGCAGGATTGATTTGATCTTTATGCTGACCGATGGCACTCCAAGCAACCATAACATCTGCCTGATCTGCAGACTCCATGTTGCCGGCCGCTGTTGTGATACCGTCAAACTCCACACCGTCCAGTACGCCAAGTTGCTGGGCATACTTTTCAAGACGCTTGCCGCCGATCAGTTCTGAGACTTTTGCGAAGGCACAGTTGCAGGAATTCTTAAAAGCTTCGCGGATATCCTGGGTGCCGTGAACCCGTTCACAGGTCACCTTATCGATACCGTACTCCACTTCACCGGTACAGACGAACTCTATTGTCTCAATATCCGCGATACATTCCAGTGCCGCAATCATGGTAACGATCTTAAAAATAGAACCCGGAGTATAGGTGGACTGGGTAAACCGATTCACAAATACACCTTCATATGCACCGGTGGCATCCTGTGCAATATCCGGTACATTGTCCGGATCATAGGTCGGGGTGCTGACTGCACACAGCAGTTCTCCCGTTTCATAATTCATGATGGCCAACGTGCCTTTATATTCCCCCATAGCTTCCAAAGCCGCCATCTGCAACTGGGCAGAAAGGGTCAGTTGCACCTGACCGCCCACGCCGCCGTAGGCGTAAAGGCCGCTGAGGGGGTCGTAACCGGCGATTTCCTTAGCATAATGGGACAATGCAGGTGCACTGATATTTCCCTGTCGGTCACCCAGCCAATGCAATGTGGCCGCACGAAGTGACGGGATATTGGCATAGGTTCTGTCGCCAGTGAGGTCTAAAAGCAGTTTTCCGTCCCTGTCGGCAATCTGACCGCAGCCAATATTTTCCGCATTGTAAATATGGGGCGATCCAGCGGAATGCACCCATTTGCCGGAATTGATCAGGTAATCACCCAGGAAAAACATAACACCAAGGGCCAGAACCAACACCAAAACCAAAAGTACTTTGGCCCGTGACATAACTCTATTCATCCACTTCACCTGCTTCCTTTGCCTGTCGGACAGCAAAACTGGCGTTTTGCCGGGTGTCCGCCGCCTTAATAAAAGCAAGCAGTCCCCATGCACCGATCATACTGGAACCGCCATTGGATACAAACGGGAACGTCACACCGGTCAGCGGAAGCACATCAACTGTACCAAGGACGTTGAAAATCGTCTGCACCAACAGGATTCCCGCAGCGGTACAAGAACCGATGGTATAAAAACTGCTTCGTCCAATGCCGGCCATTCGCAAGGAGAACAAACCGAGAGCGATGATGCACAGAACCAACATAACTGCGATTAAGATGCCCCATTCTTCCGAGACCGTTGCGAAAACCATGTCAGAATCCGCCGCAAAAATCCGATTCATCATGCCATTTCCCGCACCAAGGCCAAACAAACCGCCTGATGCAAGACACATGAGAGAACGGGTCTGCTGATAACCGGCACCGAAGGGATCATCCCAAATGTGCCGCCAGCTGGCAAATCTGCGTAACGCATGGGGTGCAATCCGCAATACAAGAACGCCGGCAAAACCCAGAGATGTGCACGCCAAAGCCACAGTACCAATACTGCCGGAACGCAAATACGCAATCAGCAAAAAAGCCACAAAGAAAATTAGTGCTGTGCCGAAATCGTTCATCACCGCAAGGCACAGGCAAATGGCGATGGTGTAACCAATGAACAAAATCAGGTTCTTCTTATTCAAAATCCGGTCCATCGTGGATGCACCCATGAACACAAAGCAGACCTTGCTCAGCTCCGATGGCTGGATGGACATACCGCCGATGAGCAACCAGTTTCTTGCACCGTGGTAGGTTTTACCGAAGACCAATGTGATCAACAGCAGGCCGATGCCTGCCACGCCGGCAATATAACGCATTTTCTTGGCCCGTTCCAAATCCCGGAGAGCCCAACCAATGGTCAAAAACAGCACCACGCCAATGAGCATTGCAATCAGTTGTTTGGTCATTTCTCCCGGTTTCACGGCCGCGATGGCCGCCATACCCATGGTGCACATCAAAAACGCCAAAGTCTCCACTTCAAAGGAAGGCTTTTTAATACAGAGGTAAAAAATCAGCAAAAGCCATTGAGCGATCAGGATACCGGCAAAACCAGAGAGGATTTCCCCGGCGTTGGCACCACCGCAACGCATCAGATAACTCACAGCACAAAAACATTGCAGCAAAGACAGCAGCAGCAAATTTGCCAAACTGTCCATGGGTGTCGCCGCCTGTGTCCGCAACTGAGCCAGGCGACCCTCCTGCCGCTTGTTCATGGGCAGAATCTTCATATGCACGCCGCCGATGGTGATCACGTCCGTTTCATCCAGCGGTGCAATCTCAACCCGGCGACCATTGACCATCACGCCACTTTTCGAGCCAGCGTCAGCAATGCTCCAGCTGCCGTCGTCATACCGGGTCAAAACCGCATGGTTTCTGGAAATGGTGGGAACATCCACCACAACATCGCTCCGCCGATGCCGTCCGATGACATTTTCCCAGTGGGTAATGGGCAGTTTTCTTCCGTCTTCCAGGCAAAGCCATGCCCAGATCTCCGGCTCCCGGCGGAATGTCAAAAGGGGGCGAATACACCGATACAGCAGTAACGCCACCAGTGCAGGAGCAAGGTAACGCAAAATGGCCTGAAAAACCTGAACATAGGTCTCGTCCGCATTATAAAAATAGGCAAGCATGTCCATTTGCGTCACCTCCTTGGTTCTTTATTTTTCCATGCTTCGTAAAAGGGCGATTTCTTTCTGATAGCCCGGCAGTTCATTGGGTGTTTCCAAAATCATAGGAAGACCAGCCAATGCCGGGTGGTTGATAATCTTCTCAAATGTAGCAAGACCCAGATTGCCGGCACCAATACATTCGTGGCGGTCCTTGTGACTGGCCAAAACATTCTTGGAGTCATTCAAATGCAGGGCACAAAGGCGGTTGAGACCAATGACCCGATCAAATTCTTGCAACACGCCGTCCAGATCGTTTACGATATCGTAACCGCCGTCCCATACGTGACAGGTATCCAGGCAGACACCTACCTGTTCACTCCCAACGCCGTCAATGATGGCTTTCAGCTCTTCAAACTGTCCGCCAATCTCGCTGCCCTTGCCTGCCATGGTCTCCAACAGGACCGTTACCGGATATCCGGGAGCCAACGCCTGTTTCAGTGCATCGACGATCTGACTGATGCCTGTCTCCGTTCCCTGACCCACATGAGAGCCTGGGTGGAAATTGTAGTAATTTCCCGGAAGTGATGCCATTCGACGTAAATCGTCCTGCAAAACACTGGCCGCAAAGGCACGGGCATCGGGATCTGCGGTACAAAGGTTCATGGTGTAAGCACCATGTGCCACCAGTTTGCCAAAACCTAACTGCCGCAACGCATCCATGGCTGCCACGCAGTCAACCGGGTCCTCTGCTTTTGCTTTGGAACCCCGGGGATTCCGGGTAAAAAATGCGAATGTATTGGCATCAATAGACTGGGCAGTACGCACCATTGCCAGATTGCCGTCCGAAGCGGACAAATGACAGCCTAAATATCTCAAAGTGGCTCACTCCTTTGTCGATAGGATACCACAAAAACAGCAAAAATGCAATGATAGTTTCCTTTTGTCGCATGATGTGCTATGATAAGAAAAAACTCCCACGATATTTCGTGGGAGCAAGGATTTATCCCTCGGCTAACGCGACGGATTCCATAATATCATTCCAGTCATCCATACACGTGCCCGCATCCTCGGCCATGGCCATAATGCTGACACAGTAGTGGAATTTTCCGTCATCCAGCACAAGCACTCTGCCAATGTGATCACCAGCTTCGCCTGCGGCGGACCATACACCCTCATAGCAGTCCACACCGCAACGCTGTGTGCTGATCAGTTCCAGTTCTTCCCCATCAAAGCCGGTCAGGGTCTGCAAGGTACTGCTTAAATTTCCTGAGGGAAGCACTTCCACCATGATATCATAATCCCCGCAGAAATACAGCGATCCGGAATTTCCCTGCATTGCCGGTGCTGCAGCGTCCTCCGGTAAGTCGATCAATAGTGTAGCCGGCTCTGCCATAGCCACCACATCATTGGGATCGTCCACGGTTTCAAAGGTCTGCAAAGCACAACCGCTGAGCAGAAACAGGCCGAGAAATAGCACCACAAGTTTTTTCATTATATTACCTCCCGAAAGGATCATCTATGACTGTTGTTTATGCATATCTGATTATAATCAATGCGGCAGGTTTCCTGTTTATGCTCATTGACAAGCGAAAGGCACAAAAAGATTTGTGGCGTATTCCGGAACGGACATTGCTGGGGATCGCACTGTTTGGTGGCAGTTTCGGTACCCTTCTGGGAATGAATTTGTTTCGGCACAAGACAAAACATGACAAATTTCGCATTGGGGTTCCATTGATCCTGTCTGTGCAAATACTTCTGGCAGTTTTCATCTTCATATGGATACAAAAATGACCGGGAGACCCCGGTCATTTCCGTTATATTGTTTCCAGCAAGGCTTCCGCCGCCATGATGCCATCGATGGCCGCGGACATGATGCCGCCGGCATATCCAGCACCCTCTCCCGCAGGATAGAGCCCCATGAGAGACGACTGTCGGTTCTCCTCCCGGATAATGCGAACAGGAGAAGAACTTCTGGTCTCCGGAGCAGTCAGCACCGCATCCGGCGATGCAAAGCCATTCAGGCTTTGTTCCAATTGAGGAAGTGCTTCTTCTAGTGCCCGGGTAATCTTCTCAGGCAGCACCTGATGCAGATCCGTCCACACGACGCCGGGGCGATAACTAGGCTCTACGCTCTTTGCACCGCTGCTTGCCTTACCGGCGAGAAAGTCACCAACTGTTTGTACAGGAGCCTTATAGCAGCCCGTATGCTTGTAAGCTTTCTTCTCCAATTCCTCCTGCCACAGCATGCCACCCAGCACACCCTCATAGGGGAAATCCGCCGGGTTAAGACTGACCAGCAGTGCGGCATTGGCGTTTTCCCCATCCCGGTCTGCGTTGCTCATACCGTTGGTGACGATTTTACCCTCTTCCGATGTGGCGGCAACAACCTGTCCGCCGGGACACATACAGAACGTATAAACCGTTTCGTTATCCAAATGCCGCACCAGCTTGTAGTCAGCCGGTGGCAAAGGAAGTGCCGAACTGCCGTATTGGGCTTTGTCGATCACCGATTGCAGCTGCTCAATCCGCACGCCCATGGCAAATGGCTTAGGCTCCATGGGAATACCCTTTTCATGCAGCATCCGGAATGTGTCCCGGGCACTGTGGCCGATGGCCAAAATCACCTTATCACAGGTAATATCACCCTGATTTGTACGAAGACCGCAGATTTTGCCATTCTCCGACAAAATATCCGTCACTTGCGTGGAAAAACGCACCTCTCCGCCCAGGGAAATGATCCGATTACGCAGATTCTGAACCACGTTCAGGAGCACATCCGTACCCACATGGGGTTTTGCGTCATAGAGGATATCTTCCCGGGCACCGGCTTTTACAAACTGCTGCAAAATCCAGCCAATCCGGGGATTATTTACACCGGTGTTCAGTTTTCCATCGGAAAACGTACCTGCACCACCCTCGCCGAATTGTACATTGCTGGCAGTATCCAGTTCCCCTGTTTCAAAGAAATGCTGTACCTTTTCGTGCCGGGTTTGGGCATCCTCGCCACGTTCCAAAATGATGGGATTAAGTCCTGCCATGGCCAAAATAAGTCCGGCAAACATACCCGCCGGGCCAAAACCAACCACCACCGGCCGGGAGTCGGACACAAAATTGCCCTTGGGCGGCTTGTAGTAAGTCATCTGAGCGATGGCTGCTTTTTTACAGCCGCTTGCCTTCAAAATCTTCTTTTCGCTTCCGTCCACCGCAACATCCACGGTGTAAATGACCCGTACATCCGGCTTTTTCCGGGCATCTATGGAACGGCGAATAATGGAAAGTTCCCGTATCTTAGACCCGGAGATTTTCAGCATCCTGGCCGCCTCATAAAGCAGTTGATTTGCATCATGCTCCGGCGGCAGAGAAATATCACGTATTCGTATCATGCGTTACCTCCGGCACTGATACCCGCCAACCGGCCGGAACTCCACGCCCATTGCAGGTTGTAGCCACCACAATCGCCGTCAATATCCAGCACCTCGCCACAGGCATAAAGCCCGGGAACCAGTCTGCTTTCCATTGTGAAAGACTCAAATTCATCTGTAAGTACACCACCGGCAGTCACCTGGGCGTGTTCCATGCCCAGAGGTTCCGTCAGGGATATTTCCAAGGCCTTGGCGGTTGCGACTGCCCGTTCCAGTTCATCGTCACGAAGATCTGTAATCTGGATACCATTGCGAATTCCGGCATTTTGCGTCACGATCCGGCCCAGTCGGTTATGCAGAATACCGGTAAACAGTTCATCTGTGGGCAGATTCATGAAGCGACGGTGCTTCAAAAGGGACAGCAAAGAATCCCCGGACAGCTCCGGCAACAGATCCAATACACAGGACCAATCCCCTCTTGCCTGGCACACATCCCGGGAAACCTCGAAAATCACCGGGCCGGAAAGACCGTATTCGGTAAATTGTAGTTCTCCGGTGCTTTCGGACCAAAGGGTGCCATTGTGATAGATGGCCGCATGACAATTGGCCCGCACGCCTTTTAAGGCATTGCAGCCACTCCAGCTGCTTTTCAGCTGCACCAAGGCGGGACGGAGCTTGGTAACGCGGTGTCCGAAACTGCGAAGCAGCTGATAGCCGGACATACTTCCACCCAGCTTTGTTCCGGCAAGACCGCCGCAGGCAACGATCAGCTTATCGCAGACATAAGTCTCGCCGTTTCCCTCAACTGTGAAACCGCCATCCTTTTTGCGAACCTTTGATACCTCAAAGCCCGTCACAAGGGTAATATTCTCTTTTTCCAATGCAAAACGCAAAACATCCACCACGGAATTTGCCTGATCAGAGTAAGGATAGACCCGTCCGGAGTCCTCTGTAACCGTATAAAGGCCCATTTCGCCAAACCAACGCAAGGTCTCCTGTACACCGAAACGCTCCAAGACATTCTTGGCAAACTCCGGTGTATCTCCATGGTAGCCGGTTATGTCTGCACGAAGATTGGTAAGGTTGCAACGTCCGTTTCCGGTGGCTTGCAGTTTTCTGCCTACCCTTGCCTGACGTTCAAACAAAAGCACCTGTGTGTCTGCACATGCGGCAGCACTCAACGCCGCCGCCATGCCGGACGCACCGGCACCGATAATTCCGATCACCATGGTATCACCTCTTTCCCCACCATTGTAGCAGAGATTTCATCGTTGCACAAGTAAAACTTCCCTTGCATTCCCCAACTTGTGTGGTATAATAGCCTCGGTGATGAAATGAACCGGGAAAATATCGAAAAAATCGCCCATAACCCGGAAGACAAATTGCTTCTGGCCAAATTATGGGACAAAATCAATCATGGTGTGATTCGGAATATCCCGGCTCATACCGGTTTTCTCTCCCCTCGGGAACTGGATATGACAAAATATCTCTTTGGCAGCCTGCCGGGTCTGCACTCCTTTGGCGGATATCCGGATGGGGAACGTCGGATGCTTTGTTATCTTCCGGATTATCTGGAAGAAAGTACACTGATGGAAGAGGATTCTCCGGTTGTATGTTTACGGGCAACCTTTTATGAGGGTGACACACCCACCCACCGGGATTTTCTCGGTGCGTTAATGGGATCAGGCGTGGCCCGGGAAACTGTGGGTGACATCTGCGTAGGAAAAGGTCAGTGTGATTTCTTCGTTACGGAAGAAATTGCCCCCTATCTTCTGCAAAACTTTACGAATGCCGGCAGAACGAAGTTCCATTTGGTGCAAATTCCCCTGGGCGAGGCCCAAATCCCTCAGCCGGAAGTGAAAATTATCAAAGACACTCTTGCATCCATGCGTTTGGATGGTGTTGTATCATCCGGGTTTCGCATCAGCCGTACACTGGCCGCACAAGCCATAGGTGCAGGCAAGGTATCTGTAGACGGTCTTCCCTGTGAAAAGCCGGACAAGCCGGTGGCGGAGGGTGCAAAGATATCCCTGCGTGGAAGCGGAAAAATCAAACTGGAAAAAGTAAACGGCCAGACAAAAAAAGGCCGAATCTCGGTGGAAATCCACCGCTATGTGTGAGGTAATACTATGAAAATGGATGAAGTAATTGCACGGATCAACGAACTGGCCCATAAGGCAAAGGTCGAGGGTCTGTCAGAAGAAGAAACTATCGAACGAGATAAGCTCCGCCGGATCTATATTGATTCTGTCAAAGCAAATTTGGTAGGTCAGTTGGAAAACACCTATATCGTCCGTCCCGACGGCACGAAAACAAAAGTTACGAGAAAAGATTGATAAATGCCCTGCTTCGGCAGGGCATTTTTGTTTAAACGTCAAAATTACGCACATACTACCCAAAACAGGAAAGAAGGGTCAGTATGGCACAGAATAAGCGTGGAAAGCAAAGTTTTGTCCTTCCCCAAATGCCGGTGATCACCGCGTGGGCCAGTGTGGCAGGCAAAAAAGAAAGCGAAGGGCCATTCGCACAGACCTTTGATATTGTCTGCCAGGACACGTATTTCGGTCAAAAGACCTGGGAGCAGGCCGAAAAACAGATGCAAAAAATGGCAATGGACAAGGTCATAGAAAAGGCGGGCATTACCCGCAGTCAGGTAGGGCTTGTCTACTCCGGCGACCTGCTGAATCAATGCATCGGTTCTTCCTTTACCTTGCGAAATACCGGCATTCCCCATCTTGGCCTGTACGGTGCGTGCTCGACGATGGCAGAGAGCCTTCTGGCGGCTTCCATGGCCGTCAGCGGCGGTTTTTCCGATCGGGTCATCGCAATGACTTCTTCCCACTTTGCATCCTCTGAGCGGCAATACCGCTTCCCTCTTGGGTACGGTGGCCAACGCACACCGACTGCCCAATGGACGGTCACCGGTTCCGGAGCGGCACTGCTCTGCTCTGCCGGCATTGGCCCACGGATCGATAGCTGTACCGTTGGCACCGTCACCGATCTTGGGATCAAGGATGCCAACAACATGGGTGCGGCCATGGCTCCTGCCGCCTATGCCACCATCCGTGCCCATCTGAACGACATGCACCGCAGTGTGGAAGATTTTGATCTGATCGTAACCGGCGACCTGGGGCAACTGGGCAAAGAAGTGCTCATGGAGCTTGCCCGGCGTGACGGGCTGTACCTGGGCGGACGGATCGCTGACTGTGGAACGTTGGTCTTCGATACTACTAGCCAAGACGTCCATTCTGGCGGCTCCGGCTGCGGTTGCAGTGCCATCACCCTTTGCGGAGAACTGTTGGGGAAACTGTATCAAGGCAAGCTGAAACACATTCTGTTCTGCGGAACAGGGGCACTCCTGTCCCCTACTTCCACACAGCAAGGTCTGCCGATTCCCGGCGTTTGCCATGCCGTCTCTATTATGGGAGGAGTAAACTGATATGGACTATGTAAAAGCGTTTATCGTAGGTGGAAGCTTGTGCCTGATCGGACAAATCCTCATCGACAAAACTAAGCTCACCCCCGCACGAATCCTGGTCAGTTATGTGGTCTGCGGTGTGTTTTTGACTGCCATCGGCATCTACGAACCGCTGGTGGACTTCGCAGGTGCCGGTGCAACTGTTCCGCTGACCGGATTTGGCTATTGCCTTGCCAATGGCGTGAAAGAAGCGGTGCAATCCGATGGCATCCTGGGCATTTTCACCGGCGGGCTGAAAGCTACTGCCGGCGGTATCACCGCCGCCATCGTCAGTGGTTTGGTCGTCAGCCTTATCTTCAAAGCAAGGGATAAAGCCTGAAAATCGGGACACACTATTACAGCGGCATGTCCGCAGTACAGATAATATGGAGGAATTCGTCATGAATAACAACCAGAACAAGAATCAGAACCAGAACAATCAGAACAACAATCAGAATCAGAACAACAACCAGAACCAGAGCAAGAATCAGCAGAATCAGAACAACCGCTAAAGAAACGATGGCCTGTTGCGAAGTGCAACAGGCCATTGCTGTTAAACTTTTACAAACCGGTTCAGCCGGAAAAAATACAGCCAGGATTCCTTGACCGGCAACTCATAAATGCGATGCATGGCATCGGCATAGGCTTCCACCTGGGGCCGATAATAGGCGGTCTTGTCGGAAAGGGTTTCTTCCGTTACATAGTCCGTCTTGAAATCGATCACGGTGATGCCGTCATCGTCCACCATTGCACAGTCCACGACGCCTTGCAGGAATATCTCCTCACCGACAAGTGCCGGGTCATAGTGGGTTGCATCGTCCAAAATGGAGAATTTGAACTCACGCAGGACCTTGGGATGGTGCAACAACAGCTGACCGATGGTTGTTGAAAAGAACGCAGCGATCTGCTGACAATCCACCAGCTGGGCCTGTTCCCGGGTGATGAAATGCTCCTGTACCAGGCGGTCAATTTCCTTTCGCACGCCTTTTTCATCCGAACAGCATGCATAGCGAATGTACTGCATCACAGCATGGGTAGCTGTTCCTGCTGCCGCACTGTCCGAGGGTGAAGACACAAACGAAGCCTTACGCCAGGTTGCAGCTTTCTGTTTTACGGGGACGTGTTCATTCACTTCCGCGTCCTTTTCCCTGCCTTTGCGTTGGGTAGCTGTCTGCTTGGACGGTGCCTGGGTGGCACTGGGATACGGATACAAGAATCCGAAGCCTGTCCGCAGTTTCTCCAGCATTACAGTCGGTGCGGACGTTTCCGACTCTTCAGCAGTTGAATGATCTGTCATGTCCGCAATAGCCGTCGCCACACCAATTTGCCAAACCGGCTTTCCCAACGTTGTTTCATTGGGTTTGCCGCTCAAAGCAAACAATTCACCGGCCTCAGTACGGCGGAGTGCCGTCATCAGCACCCACTGACCGCTGCACGATGCATCCTGTGTCAGCAGATCCCGGTCGCCTATATCCATGCGGTAAACGATGTCTTCCAGATCCTTTTCCAGAGTCTGAGAGGCATAGGTCATGATCAGGCGATCTCTTGCCCGGGTCAACGCCACATACAGCACACGCATTTCCTCGGAAAGGCTGTCCGCCGTGATCTTGGCGGCGATGGCACGCTTGGCGATGGTAGGATACCGTACCCGGTTCTTTTCGTCCACAGCCGCCAGGCCCAGGCCTAGCTCCTGATCGCACAAAACTTGGGCCCGGGTGCTTTCCCGGTTAAAGGAACGGGAAAGGCCGCAAACAAAGACCACAGGGAATTCCAGGCCCTTGGATTTGTGGATACTCATAAGGGTTACCGCATTACCGGTGCTGTCTGCACCCTGGCTGATCAGCCCCTTCCCTTCCAAAGCATCCAAATGGGCCAGGAATTGTTCCAGATCACGACGTCCGGTCTTTTCAAAGTCATCCGCCAATTGATAGAACGTCTGAATGTTACGCTTGCGTACGTCCCCATCGGGCATAGCGGCGTAGATACTATCCAGGCGTGTCATGGCAAAAATGGATTCCAGCAGCTGTGCAAGAGGCTGCATACGTGCCTCACGCCGCCATACAGAAAGATACTGCAAAAAATCCTTGATTTTCGGCAGATCGGAATTCAAAAGTGCATCATAGATACAACCGCTCCGCTTTTTGCCGCGGATTTGAGCCAGTTCCTCAGCGGTCACACAAAAGACCCGATTGGTCAGGGACGCCAACAGCGGAATATCCCGCCGGGGATTGCTAATGGTTTGCAGCAATGCACGGATCACCGCGATCTCCTCTTCCTGCAACAGGTCATTACCACCTCCTGTGGTGCAGGGTATACCCACGCCGGCCAAAGCGTTTTTGTAATGACTGCCCACAGAGCCGGGAGACCGGAGCAAAATGGCGATATCTCCAATCTGAATGGGACGAAGTTCCGCTCCGTTTCGTACAAAGTGGGTGCCGTCCGTCAGTTCCTGAATACGCTTGGCAACGAATGTGGCCTCTTCCTCATAGGTGCTTTCCTGTACGGGAATCGTCCACAGTTCCACCTCGGGCTCACCCAAGGGAGTATGGGAGATGCCTTCCACCAGTGCCTCATCATCCCCATATGTCAGGCCGCCTACGGCCGGTGACATACAGGTTCTGAATACATCATTTGCACCGGCGAGCACGCCGCCACCGGAACGGAAATTGCAGGAAAGCATGACTTTCCGTCCCTCAGGATCGTGGGCATCCTCCGCTAGGGCATAGGTATTGTACCTTTCCAGGAAAATCCCCGGATCGGCCAGGCGGAACTGATAAATGGACTGCTTCACATCGCCCACCATAAAGCAATTCTGCCTTTTTTCGGTGAGTGCGGAGAAGATAGCATCCTGAACGCCGTTGGAATCCTGGTATTCATCCACCATGATCTCCCGGAAACGGTTGCCGATCTCCGCGGCCGCCGTAGTACGTCCCGTGCGGCTCTTTCCAAAAAGCAGATCCAGCATTTTGTGTTCCAAATCGCCAAAATCCAGGACACGCCGCATCCGTTTCGCCCGGTTGTATTCCTCGCCAAACAGACCAACCAGCTTCACCATTCCCCGAACCGCACTGGCAGAGCGGGCAAGATCATCCAACACAATGGAACTGGAATCAGAAAAAGCACGCAGCCGCTTGTCTACTGAGGCTTTGCAAGCGGATCGCACCGCCTTGATCCGTTGGCTCAATTCTGTATCTGTGCACTTCTTGGAGAAAGTGAGGCGGCCATAATCGATGTCACTGCACAATACGATCTCGTCCCAGGTTTTGGCATCCCGCAGTACAGATAACTGGCGGATGGTATCCCGAAGAAGTGCGGCAGGTTTTTCCATGTTGTCAACACATTCTGCCGAAGCGGCACACTGTTCCAGGGCACCAATCTGCATTGCCAGATGGTTTTGCAGATCCTGCATCAGGAATCTGCCCCAAACTGTCTGTCCGGCATCAACGATTCCATGGGTATCCGCATTTTGCACGCAACGATGTAACCACCCCTCCGGATCCAAATGACACCGTGCACTGTCGTAGACCTTCATCAGAATCTCCGGCACAAGCCGGTCATCCCGACCAAGACCCTGGGAGTCCACGAACGCCCGGAAGTCCGGATCATCGGACTGGGTATATGCCTCATCCAGGCATTTTTTCATGGTGTTTTCCCGGATCTGATTACATTCATTTTCATCCGCCACTCGGAAGTCCGCCGGCAGATCCAGTAGGTACGCATATTCCCGCAAAACATCCCCGCAGAAAGAGTGGACGGTTGTGATCTTCGTCAGATAGAGCCGCTGCATCTGTCTTTGCAGATGGCGGTTTTCCGGATCTTGTGCCATTTTTTCCGACAGCTTGGACGCAATTTTACCCCGCAGCTCCGAAGCCGCCGCTTTTGTATAGGTGATGATCAAAAAATCATCCAAATTAGCAGGAGCGACCGGGTCCAGCAGATAGCTCATCAGCCGGTCCACAAGAACCTTCGTCTTGCCGGAACCCGCCGCCGCAGAGACAAGGAGCTTACCGCCCCGGTTGTGAACAGCCATTTCCTGTTGCGGTGTCAGTTTTTCAGCCATGTCGGTCCACCTCCTTCTCTACCTCTTCCCAAAAGCGTTGAGAAGTCATCGTCTTATAATTACGTCTGTCCTCCACCTGATTTTGATGACAGATGCTTCCGTAAGGACAATAGGTACAGGCATTATGACTGGTGCCTCTGGTGTAAGGATTGGGGGAAATATTGCCGGATGCGATCTCATCCACCATATTGTGCAACAAACCAAATACATATTGTCGCAGAAGTTGCAGTTGTTCACGATCCGCCAGATCGCCGGATATAGTGCCGTCCTTCTTTCTGGAACAGCACAGACGCTCCATCTGTCCGCCGGGTTCCATGGCTTCCAGCACCGTTTCATCCGCAAGGAGCAACCCTTTGCGTACCCACTCTTTCTTCCGAGCGTTTTTCGCTTCCTCGTCGGTTAAGCGGCCATCGGCAGATACCAGCGGCACCCGTGCCGGGAAATACTGCACGCCAGCTGCCACCGGTTGGTCACCCAAAAGTTCCTGTCCCCTTCTTTCCAACGCAAACAGGTACAGGAGCATCTGCAAGCCAACGCCGTTGAATATATCGCAATAATCAAAATCCTTTTTCCCGGTCTTGTAGTCAACAACCCGGAAATAATGGTTCTGTCCATATTTCCAGATATCCACACGGTCAACAAAACCACGCAGACAGGCTTGCATCGTTGCATTTTCCACCTCAATTGCGGGCATCTGCCCCTCGTCACCAAAGGCCAATTCGAAGAAAGCCGGGCTGAATTGGGCATCTTTCAGTTCTTCCCAAAGTTCCGCAACCACCATTTCCAGTTCACGCCAGTTCCGGCGGAATAAATAATCCAATCGCTGAGAATCCAACTGGGCAAAGTGGTCCTGTGCATACGCATCGGAATGTTTTTTGGCGATTTCCATGGTCTGTTCCAGAGAAACGTCCTCAAAACCGCCCAGAGCCATCACGTCCTTCGCGGTATGCTCCAAAACATGATGGACATAGGTACCGAATTCCGCGGGATCAACCGTATATTCCTTGCGTTCTTTCGCACGCAAGCCGTATTTCAGGAAATAAGACAGTCGGCATTCGTTGTGCCGATCCACCTGGGATGCAGACAGATTCAGCCTATTGCCGTAAAGGCCGCGGATTCCATCGGGGCTGACATTGCCCAGCTGATACGCATTCCGGGCCACAGTATCGTGATACCATTTTTCAACACCCAAGGAAGCCGCCGTCTCTTCGTCCTTTAATTTCGCAAGCAAAGCTCCGGTCTCCCGCTGGTCGGCAATTGCCGCACCGGCAGAATCCGATATTTCTTCCTCTCCTGCCATCTGAGCAATGCGGCGATACAGATAAGAACCTTCCGCATCGCAATGGCTTACCCAAATCGTTTCCTCCGCACCGCAGAAAACGCCGTAGATCTCGGCAAATTCCGCCTGCAAACCTTCCATTGCACCGCCGGTGAGCGGTACACCCATATTACGAAGGATCACACGCTCCTGGTCAGTCAGCAAGCCCTTGGAGCCACCGTAACCGGGAAGTGCACCTTCCTCCGCACCCAATACCAACAGGTGCTTTTCCTGCTGACAACGCATAGCACTCACCGGACCGACAGTTACCGCATCCAGAACCGGTGGAATCGTGCCCACATCGTACTGGCTGAGCAACAAGGTCAACAGGCGGGTAAAGGTTTCACTTTCCCATATCGTTTGGGAGAGTGTATCGTTCATCTGCTCTAATGCAGAAATCAGAATTTCCCATAGCTGGCTGAGAATCTGTGCTTCACGATGCTCCCCTGCCTCATCCATCTGCTGTTGCAATGCCGCAAGGCGGTCCGCAAGGTTGATACGTTCCAAAAAGGCATACAGAGCACGCACCTGCTCACCCAAATTCTTGGCTTCCTTGAATTTACGGCTGAGTTCTTCCAGCGGTGCAATTGCCAGCTCTCTGGCCGCGTTCAGTTCGGCCAATTGCCGAACATTTTCCGGAGTCATATCCTTGCCGAATCCGTCGGGATTACGCTCCCAGGGCTTCAAAAACAGATTGCCCCGGATTCCCCAGGTGACCACATAGTTTTCTACCCGGTCACAGGTATCCGTGTCCAATGGGGACAGCACAGATTTCAGATATCGTAAAACAGCACGCTGCTCAAAACCGCCCAAAGCAGCTTCCAAAGCGGCTAACACAGTTGCGATTACCGTTTTCTGCAAAATATCCTCCGTACCGGACTGATAGATGGGAATATGATACCGCCGGAAGACCATACGCAAAACGCTCTCATATGCACCCATATCGGAGCAGACGATGCTGATATCCCGATAACGGCAACCGCTCCGCACCAATTCCATCACCCGGTCCGCCGCCGCCTGCACTTCCAACAGAGCCGACTCTGCATGACAAGCCGTCACACGTCCGGCAAGTTCCTCTTTGGTGGGAAGCTTGCCCTGAAACAGTCCACGGCAAAGGCCCAGCAACACATCTGAGCGACCGTCAAGCGTTTGAATCTTGACCTCCACACCGGCATACTTCGCACAACGAATGAGTTGTGCGGCTGTATCTGCGGCTTTTTCAAAAGCAAGGGCATCGGAATCCAGGCGGTCACAGGTAAGACCTACCGTTACCATGGCACTTTTGCGGATCAGATGCTCCAAAATCGCCAAATGCTGCCGGGTAAAGTCTGGAAAACCGTCTATGTAGAAAACATGCTCCGACGCAAAATCGTCCTCTTCCAATTGCTCCAAGCACCAAGTCATTTGATCCCGGGGATCCCGCAGTCCCTGGGAACAAAGGGCATCATAGCTCTCCAAAATCAGAGAGAGTTCTTCCAGTTTCTGTGCAAGTGTTCCTTCCGTACGCAAAGAAGCCTCTTTCAGATCCCGGGACGTGATACAGCACCGTTTGAATTCGTCCACGGCGTCCACAAGTTCTTTCAGAAACTCCGGCTTCGTTTCCACGGAAGCATAGGCCTTTAAGCGGCTATGTAACACACGGGTTGCCGCCGCCATGGCAACGATCCGTCCGCCGTTATCCATGCACCGGATGGCACAGTTACCCACCCGCTCTGCCACACGGGAGGCCATCCGGGGGAAAGAAAGCACCTCAGCAAAACGGCTGGCAGTATCTCCCGCTGTTTTGCACAGTCGACGCTCTGTATCGTGACTGATCAGCTCCGGCACCATGAGAATGCGGCCCGGTTTTTGCTGTGCCACATCCTCTGCAATGCGGGAAAGTATTTCATTACGACAAGCAACCCAGTCAGTACTCAAAATAATGTTCAGCATGCCGTGACCTCCCTTTCGTTTTCATCATCATATCACAATTTTCAAAGAAAAAACAGACCTTTTTGAAAAAGGCCTGTTAGTTGTCCGTAAAACGTGACATATTATGCACTATGCAGCCAGTTCTCCACCCAGCCGAAGCAATCCAGGATAAAAAACCGTACTTTGTACTCTCGCTGTCCTGACAATGTGCCAGTCACACGGTCAGAGAACCCCGCACCCACCGCAGCATCTTCAAATCCGTCGCTGGTGGCACTGATACAAAGATTGGGAAACACCACACACCACCAATTTTGCCCTTCGCCGGAGCCGATGGTCACCCGTAGGGATTCATATACCCCCGCCGGGAGTGTGAAGGTATCGTACTCCCGGGTTGGAAATGCCTCCTTTGCAAAGGACACCACAGCTTGACACCCGCTATTGAGCGAATGGAGCACATCGTTGGCGATCTTTTCAAGCTCCGGTAAGTGTTCCTGTAAATAAACCTTTGCCGATTCCACATCCGGCAGGTCAGCCATCACAGATTCCAGCTCCTCAATAATGGCATCTCGGACTTTCAGTTTGATTTGCTGATCTTCCGGTGAGTCAGAATCCGCCACAACATGCAAGCGGATTAGGTCCTGGGATAAAACCGCCTTGTCCGATGCAATGGTACCCAGCCAAAACGCAACGGCAAGCAATAAACATGTAAGGATAAATTTTGCGATTTTCTTCATAAAAAACACCGTCCATACTGGTAATACTCCCAGTATGGACGGAAATTGTCAAAATGATACAGGTTTGGCAATAAAAACTTCTGGATAATTTTCTTTCAGCATTTGGCAGATGACCGCTGCAAACTCAAACTCCGGTACGATGCAAAATACAGCGGAGCCGGAACCGGTCATTTGCTGACCCACAGAGCCGTAGGAATTGAAAATGGACTTAATATAGTTCAGTTCCAGATGATCCGCTGTTACAACAGGGTCAAATACGTTATACAGATTCTGTGCAACCGCACCGATATCACCGGAAAGAATCGCACTTTCCATTGCGGCATGGTCCGGACGCTTGCCGATCACTGTTTCATCGATTTTGGCATAAAGCTCCGGGGTGGATACGGAAAACTCCGGCTTGCAGACCACAAAAACACAGTCGGGCATGTCCGGCAGCTTCCGCAGACGCTCTCCACGGCCCTCTGCAACGGCAGTGCCGCCCAGAACGCAGAAAGGAACATCACTGCCCACCAATCCGCCAAGCTCTGCCAAAGCGGCAATAGACAGAGGGTGACCGTAGTGTCGGTTCAAGGCACGCAACACAGCGGCAGCGTCCGCACTTCCGCCACCCATTCCGGCCTGGCTGGGGATACGCTTGGTGATACGGATCTCCAAACCGTCCGGGTCCTTGCCGATGGTATCCAGATAAACCTTGGCAGCTTTCCATGCCAGGTTCTTTTCGTCACAAGGAATCCCCTCTTTGTCGCAGGAAAGCTTCCAGGGCTTGCCCGTTCCCACGTCGATTTCAATATCGTCCCTGATGGAGACGGTCTGCATCACGGATTTCATATCGTGGTAACCGTCCTCCCGCTTTCCCAGCACGTCCAATGTTAAATTCAGTTTTGCAAATGCACCTTCATATAAAGTGGTCATAATACCCTCTCCTATGATTTTTTTGATATTATATCCGATAATTATTCTTTTTGCAAGGCATGTATATTTTGAAAATTCAAGGGAATTCTATGGACAGCCACAAAATGAATGGAGGTAACACATTTGGATACGATTGCATTGATTCTCTCTATCATCGGCAGTCTGAACTGGGGTCTTGTAGGCATTTTTCAATTTGATCTGGTGGCATGGCTGTTTGGCGGACAGGACGCCATTCTCAGCCGGATCATTTATGCCCTTGTAGGCCTTGCAGGACTTTGGTGTATTTCCCTGCTGTTCCGCAAGGGTCAGCGTGTGGACGGTGAATAAAAGGCGGCAGCACCCTACGGTGCTGCCGTACTTGTTTTATTCGTCTGCAGGCTTAACAATGACTCGGCAGGTGTATGTCACACCTTCATACTCAACAAAGACTTTGACGCCGGACCATGCAACAGTCTGGCCGGTGATCTTGTTGCCGTCGATGGAAACGATACCCTCTTCGGAAACCTGCCATTCGATTCCCTGTACATTGGCACCGGTCTCCTTGTGCTTCAAAGACAGGTTGAAGGTTTCACCCACAGCAATGGTCACATCCACATGGCTGATCTTGTAATCGCTGGGAGGTGTGGCATTGGAGGAGCAGATGACCTTACAGGTTGCGGTTTGGTCACCGATGGCCGCAGTAATATAGCAGTAACCCTTACCAACACCGGTCACTTTGCCGTTTTCAACCGTTGCAATGGAAGGATCGGAGGAGGTCCAGGTAATATCGCTTGCTTTAACGCCCATGATCTCGCTGTAAATGCTGGTAACCGCATCACCAGCAATGGTAATCTCGCCACTGTCCTTATAGGTTTTCAGCTTCAAGACAAATCCTTCGGGCAATGTCACATCCGACACAGGCGGCTCAGAAGTATCCGGTTCTTCGCCAACAGAAGAAATAACTGTGCAAGTATCGGAAGCTGTGCCGCAGGTGACTGTAATGGTGGCTGTACCCTGTACGGTGCCGGGCTGAATATTGCCCTTGTCATCCACCGTTGCAATCGAAGGATCAGAGGATGTATAAGTCACCAGGTCTGTGGTATTCTGGGGTTCCAGCAGTATGCTCAAATTGTAGGACTCATTTGCTTGGTCCAAAACAACTGTTTTGCTGCCCACCTTCACAGATGTACAGGCAATACTCTGGTCGTCACCCACAATCTGCTGTTGAGAACCGGTGGTCTGATTGCCGCCGTCGTTATTGCCGTCCATATCCTTAAACAGCACATTGACACCGATGTACACAACCACCATGATGATGGCCAAAAGCAGAATGATCACAACAGCGATCAGGCCCTTATTGCCCTGCTGTTCCTCATTGCGGCGACCCCGATCACCCGAAAAACGACCCTCAGAGCTACGGCTACGTGCATTTCTCTGCACATTGCTCTTGGCAAAACGCCCGCCCTTGGCGTAGGCATTGGCAGCAGAATCCTGCCGGGACTCTACAGAACCATCGTCAGCCACAGACTTGGCGGGCTTCACAGCCGCACAGCCACAGATAGGGCAATTTGCCTCTGTCTCTGAGAAAGTTGTTCCACATACATCACAAATTACTTTCATAGTATGCCCTCCCATCCAGCGTAGACATCCACGCTCATTTTGTGACATTATAACATATACACACGCTGATTTCAAGTACACAAAAGTTACAACTTGGTGTGCAAAGGTTACAACCGGATGCACCTTAGCCCTTTCTGCACTTTTTTTCGCATATTCCGGGAAAAAGAACAGAAATGTGGTTGCTTTTTTGACAAATATAAATTAAAATATAAGGTAAGCGAAATATGCATAAGAAAGAGGCGATTATTTTGTCAGCACCACAACTGATCAGTCCGTTATTGGACGGTTTTGTAATGGGCGACCCCATCAGCAATCATGACGGTGTTCGCTCCTGCCCTGCTGTACATCTGGAGACGGACAAAAAATACATCATTAAGATCATTTCTGTGCCTGCATCCCAAAGTAAATTGGATGCCTTGCTTCTGGCCGGTGCTTTTTCCGATCGTGCTTCCGCTGAGGAATACTTTAAAGAACTGGCTGACGATGTGCTTCACGAGACTGAAGTGTTGCAAAATCTTTCCAAACACGAGGGTTTTGTTTCCTTTGAAGATTTGCAAATGATTCCCATGCAAGAGGGCGAAACCGGTTATGATATCTACCTGCTTGGCCAATACCGGGATACTCTGGACGGCGTTCTGCGTACCAATGAAATGACCCACTTGCAGGCAATTAACCTGAGTCTGGATCTCTGTGCAGCTCTGTCCGCCGCCCGCCGTCTCGGCTATATATACTGCAATCTGAAGCCCTCCAACATTTTCCTTTGCAATGAGCGGGAGTTCCGCATTGGCGATCTGGGCTTTTTAAAACTGGATTCCCTGCAATTTGCATCTTTGCCGGATAAATACCGCAGCGATTACACCCCTGTGGAAATCAGCGACGCATATGCTTCCCTGAACAGCACCATGGATACCTACGCTGTGGGTTTGATCCTCTATCAGGCATATAACGACGGCAAACTGCCTGTTTTGGGCGGTGAATTGGAAGCACCTGTCCACGCTGATCCCGCACTGACTGAGATCATTTTGAAGGCCTGTGCACTTGACCCCGCTGAGCGTTGGGAAGACCCGGTTCAAATGGGTCAGGCTCTGGCCAATTATATGCAGAGCAATCCTGTTAATGATGTTCCTATCGTCCCTGTAAGCGAAGAAGATTCTGAGCCTCAGGAGGTTTTCCCTGATGAGGATACCGAACCCAGCACCGATGATATTCTGACTGAGGTGGATCAGGCTTTGGAAGCTGCTCCTCCAATCCCCTGCACACCTGAGCCCGAAGCATCGGAAGAAACTCCGCAGGACGATACCAATGACAAGTCTGTTGAGGAAACACCTGATGACTCTGCCGCCGAACCTGTGGAGGAAATTCCGGAAGAAGTTTCTGATGATGAGCCCACAGAAGACACCGTGGAAGAAGAACCTGAGGTGTGCGAAGCAGAGGAAACTACCGAAGAAGTTCCCCAGGACGAACCGGAAGCTGAGGAAGTTACCGAGGATGCATCCGTTGAGGACGAAACGACCCAGATCCTTGCTCAGGCAGATGACCTGATTGCCCATCAATTACCGGATCCCCCCGTGGCTCCGGAGCCCTTTGAAGTGATGCTTCCGGAAAAGGAGGAGACGGAGCCGGAATCCCTGGAGGAGGAAATCCCCTCCGAGGTAGACGCCTCCGAGGAAGAAAGTGACCCGGTACCTGCTGAGGAAGCTGCTGCAGATGACGCGGAACTCCCAGAGTCTGAAAGTGACGAGGAGTTTGAAGAGACTCAGGACGAAACGCCCAAACCCAAGAATAAGCGTAAAGGCCTGATCGTTACCGCAATCATTCTCGCTGCGGTCCTGCTGCTTGGTACAGCCACCGCCCTTTTCTATCAGTATTTCTATTTGCAAACCATTGATGATATTGTTTTGATTGGCGATGCAAATCAATTAACCGTCCAGCTGACAACGGATGTTGCAGACGATAAGCTCACCGTCAAATGTACGGACACCCATGGCAATGCACTGACCGCACCCGTGAAGGACGGCGTCGCACAATTCTCCGATTTGCGTTTCGGAACGGCATACACATTGGAAGTCCGCATCAACGGCTTCCATAAGCTGATCGGCGAAACCACAAGAGATTTCACCACAACCGCTCAGACGGTTATCAACGGATTCTATGCCGTAACCGGTCCTGAGGACGGCTCTGTAATCCTCAGCTTTACGCCCCAAGGCCCTGCCTCGGAGCAATGGTCTGTCACCTACGTTGCAGAGGGTGAAGAAGAACGCTCTGTCACCTTTACCGGGGCGGTAGTCACCTTGACCGGACTGACTGTTGGCAAGGAATACACCTTTACCCTCTCCCCTGTGGAACAGATCTACATCAGCGGCACAAATACCATCACCTATACTGCATCCAGCGTTGTGTACGCCCAGAATCTGCGTATCCCCGGTTTTGAAGATGGCAATTTGACCATCGCCTGGGATGCTCCCGAAGGAGTTACCGTCCCGCAATGGTACGTCCGTTGCTATAACGAGGCAGGTTTTGAGAAAACCGCGACAACGGAAGATACCTTCGTCATTTTTGACGGCATAGATATCGCCTCCGGCTACACCATCGAAGTCATTGCAGACGGAATGTCCCTCGGTACCCGGATGGCGTTGAATGCCGGGTCCATTCTGATTACCAATGTGACTGCCGACTCCTCCGACCCCACACAGCTGAAGGTTACCTGGGAGTTTGAGGGAAATGCCCCGGATGGCGGCTGGGTGCTGCAATACACCGTTGATGGCGTTCTGTCCCAAACCGTAACATGCGACGGTACCTCGGCTGTAATTTCGCCCCTCATCCCCGGAGCCAGTTACAGCATCAGCATCAAGCCGGCAAGCGACACAACCTACTTTGGCGGCAATCTGGAATATGAGAGCGAGAAAGCATCTGCTTTCAGCGGATATCTTGTCACTGCGGAAGATATGGAGTTTTCCATGTGCAAGACCCCCAGTAAAAAGGGCTGGGATTACAAGGATATTCCCAACAAGAATTACACCACATCTTTCAAAGTCGGTGTGAGTGCATCTTTTGTGATGCATGTAAAGGAGAAAACTTCCCAGACTCAGGATGTGGTCACCACATTGTACGTAGTCCGTGACGCTGACGGAAAATTGGTCAGTGCCAAGACTGAGTCCCGAACCTGGGACGATATGTGGGACAACCGGTACGGCGAACTCACCCTCCCCGTTATGCCGGAAACACCCGGTAATTACACCGTTGAAATCTACTTCAACGGCACGGCGGCCACCACACAATCCTTTACCATTCTGGCAAGTAACTAAAACGAACCCCCGATGCGAATTTGAACCGAACCAGTAAAATCGGACAATAGACAAAACACCCCCTAATGTAGGATAATAACTACATTAGGGGGTGTCGTTATGTCCAAACGAAATTACACACATATAAAGGAACTGGTGCCGACAATACAAGCAATGGTGGC
>JAZOBY010000050.1:0-15167 GCA_045596215.1 Faecousia sp. | reverse complement strand
ATCTGTATCGTTCCAACAATATCCCGATGTCCGTGCTTGGCTGGAAAACACCCAATCAGAAACAATACGAGTTAGATAATTTGATCTACATTTAGAACTTAATCAATTTTTTCTAGTCTCACATCATTGACAAACGTACATCTTAAAAAAGTGCACCATTTTGAAGATTCCTACTTGTCAAATCGTAAAAATGGAAGTATTATAGTCAAAGTTAAAATTTATGACCGTTGAGAGGGATCACCATGTTTCACTGGCTCAAAAAACACTATCATTGGATCATTGTGATTGTTATGATGCTACAAACCACCGTCTACGGTGGTCTTGGTAACAATTTCATATCCATCTACATCATACCAATTACGGAAGATCTTGGCATATCCAGAGGCGATTTTTCCCTTGCTGTAAGTATACGGTCACTAGTCGTCTTTATTGCTATGATCTTTTCCGGCCCGATCTTTCAGAAATTTGGTATAAAAAAGCCTATTATAGGTGGTCTGATAGCAATATGTCTCGGCTACACACTTCTGTCTATCTGCGACACGCCGGTAACCATTAGCCTTGCCAGTGTTGTGATTGGTCTTGGTGAAGCATTCATCGGAACGACGGCAGCAAGCCGGGTGGCAAAAACCTGGTTCCACCGTCACCAGGGAAGTATCATTGGACTGATCACGGCCTGTACCGGCTTGGGCGGCGGCGTATTCTCTGTCGTGTTATCCAAAATTATTGAAATCAACGGTTGGCGCTTTTCTCGACTGGTTTCCGGAGCGAGTGTCTTTGTCACAATTGTACTTGCTGTGCTTCTGTTGCGGGAAAAACCGGCTGATATCGGCCTTTCTCCATACGCAGAAGGGTATATTCCCAAAAAGAAAGTGCATCATCGTGAGGATGCACATTGGGCAGGCTATACAACGCAGCAGCTCCTCCGCAAACCCACCTTTTATCTTGCGATTATTACCTTTCTTTTTTCCGGTGTAAGTCTTTATGCAGCGTTCAATATCATCGCTCCCTATTTCCAGGATCAAGGTATGAGTGCATCAGATTCTGCCTATTTAAACGGTTTGATGCTCATTTTCCTTGCACTGTTTAAATTCGCATGTGGAAGCCTGAGTGACAAAATCGGTGCTAAGTCGGTCTGTGTGATTTGCATGGTTTTTTCGGTCATCAGTCTTTGGATGCTACCCATCGCTGACACCGTGGTCGAAGCAACCATTGCCGTATTATTATACTCTGTCAGCTTACCCATGCTGATGGTTATGATTTCGCTGGTCACCTACCCCCTTTTTGGTTACCTCTCTTACAATGCAACGTTAGGCATTTTTCAGGCAATGCCAACTCTGGGCTCTGTGATTGCAGTTCCCATGGCCAATGCTGTTTATGACACCATGGGCAGTTATATACCTGTATTTCACGGAGCAGGATTACTGTCAGCAATTGCACTGGGAATGCTCCTTCTGTTGTATGTACTGACGCAAAGAGATCAAAAGCGTTTTATGCAGCAAGAACAAGCACATCAATAAAATGACTGCCCCGGATCGCTCCGGGGCAGTTTTTAGTCTTCAATGATGTATGCGCCAACGATCTCGCCATAATAGGCATAGTGAAAATCCTGTACGCCATCCTTTTCCGGATAATACCGGTCCTGGATCTCTTGCGGGATAGATGCAACAGGCTGAGGATTGCGGTAAACAACTTTGCACTCCAGCGTCAGCGGCAGTTCCTTGATACCGGGAACGGAAATATGCAGAGGCTCTTCCAAATGCAGACCCAGTTCTTTGATCTTATCCACGTCACGACCGGACTTGGTGCCGCAGAATCCCAGGATCTTTTTGTCGATCTCCCCCATCGGGCAGTTGACAGTAAACTCCGGATTCGCATCCAGAAGCTTGTGGGTATACCGGCTCTCCCGGACATAGGCCACAAACATGGGTCTGCCCCACTCAATACCAATCGTTCCCCAACCAATGGTCATGGAATTGACACCGGTCTCACCTTTTGTGGTGAGCAAGATGCCTCGGCCCATATGCTTGGGAAACTCTCCGGCATAGTCAAACGGATCAATGATCTTCTTCATTGTAAAATCCTCCTTTTACTTGATGCAATCATAATATCATACTTCTACGGAATTTTCCACACTTTCTTGACGCACATATTTGACAACCTCGCATTTGAATGATATGATATAGATAACCACAAACAAGGAGGAACCATTATGAAAAAGACGATCATTACCATCAGTCGGCAGTTTGGCAGCGGCGGCAGAAGTGTCGGACGCCAGATCGCAGAAAAACTGGGTATTCCCTTTTATGATAAGGAACTTGTAGATCAAATTGCCCTGGAATCCGGTTTTGCCCCCAAATTTGTGGAGGAACACGGAGAGCACTCCCCCGGAAAGAGCATACTGTCCTATGCGTTTGCTGCTGGTGGTGTGCCGGGCGTGATGAACGGCCTGTCCACTGCGGATTTTCTGTGGAGTATCCAGTGCAGTACCATTTTGCAGCTGGCTGAGAAAGGCCCCTGTGTCATCGTTGGCCGGAATGCGGATTATATCTTGAAAGACCGCAAGGATGTGCTGCACATTTTTGTTCACGCGGATATGGATTTCCGTGCAGATCGGATCGTGCGTCTGTACGGCGAATCCGAGAAGAGTCCCGTTGCCCGTTTGCAGGAAAAGGATAAACGCAGAAGCGTCAACTATCAGCATTATACCGGCAGGACCTGGGGCGATGCGGAAAACTATGACCTGTGCCTGAACACCGCTGTAATTGGTGTGGACGAGGCGGCAGATATCGTAGTAAACATCGTAAATAATTCCAAGTAAAGACAAAGCGTGCTACATTGTAGCACGCTCTTTAATCATTCCTGAATATGGATGCTCACACCGTTAACCTCTACATCCTCCTGGGCATTAATGAGGATGTATTTCACGCCTCCGATGATACGGGTCTCAATGAGGTCCAGACGGTCCGGAGCCACCTTAATGGACACATCCGGTGTCTTGATTTCAAATTTCTTTTCGTCAATGATGTTTTTCGGATGAACCGGTGCTTCAAAGCCGAATACTTCATCATAGTCAACGCTGAACTTGGCAAGATGGGTATCGGAGATTCCGCATCCGGACAGTACGTCCTTTACATCATCCTTTCCAATGAGTAACGGCTCGGCTACCTTGCTCTCCTTATGCAGCTCGATGCGTTGAGCCAATTGCTCGTGCACTGTCTGCACCACATCCATACTGCACTCCTCAGCCAACGCATTGCTCAAAATAGCCTCAAAGGACTTCTTTTGGGCGTAGGCGGGCTTTGGAATGGGGGTATGAAAGATGGCGTCCACAAAGGCTTCCTGGCTCTCCTTAATGCTCCGGGTGTAATAGAGAGCATTGTAGATGTTGGTGGCCCGGTTATCAAACGCCGGGAACAAGAATCCCAGTTCCGGACTACTGACAGCATTGGTAATGCCGCCGTCATGGAACAGTTTTTCTTCCGGTACATAGTGAAGCGTTGCCTTTGTGAGCTTCACCGGGCAAACGGCACAAAGCAGGAACTTAAATGTCTCATCCGAGTCCTCTCCGCTGCTGTCCTTTTTAAAGGGAACATCGTATGTATCGCAGCCGATCAGGATCAGATAACCGTCATCCATGGATACCGTTTCCATAACCTTACGGTAAAATGCCATCCGCAGCTCCTCGTCTGCCAAGCCGGTGTTTCGCAGATCCATGAGAAGCTTATGCTCCGGGCTGTCCATGACCTGGGATGTTTTGAAATTGATATCGATCAAATGTTTTCCGATGGTGCCGGGGAGGCACTTACGAAGCAGGCCAAAGTATTTATCCCCTTCGTTTTCGGACATCATTCCGGTGCTGCTGCGGAATTCCGAAACGATTTCCTTGTTGTTATTCACATAACAGCCGTAAATAGCAGTCATATTGCTGCGGTCACGCCGGATATGGCGACGGATTTCAGCAACTTCTTTTATATTCATACTATAACCTCACATAGTAAAATCCATGGAAAATCCGGAGCATCTGCTCCGGATTTTTTCAATCCCAGAGGCATTTCCAGTTCTGTACAAAGTACTCGATACCGGAATAAACGGTGGTGACCACGATCACGGCAATGATCAGCCAGGAAAGCAATTCGATACCGGGAAAAGCCATCCAAACACAAATACCGACCATGGTACTGGCGGTTTTCAGCTTTCCGCTCCAGCCGGCGGCAATGACCTTTCCTTTGCCAACAGCCACAAGACGAAGACCGGTCACGGCAAATTCCCGTGTCAAAACCAGCATCAACGCCCAGGCGGGCATCATGCCCCATTGGCAGAACATGCACATGGCGGCAATCACAAGCAGCTTATCCGCAAGAGGATCCAGGAATTTGCCGAAATCCGTCACCTGATTACGGGTTCTCGCAATATGTCCGTCAATGTAATCCGTAATACTGGCAATGATAAATACTGCCAGAGAAAGCCACATCCAGATATTCGCACCGCCGCCGCTCAGGTACATAAGCACCATGAAAACCGGGATAAACGCCACGCGTATCAAGGTAATTTTACTTGCAGTTGTCATTTCGATCCCTCCAAAACAAAACCTGTCAGGTCACCGTCAATGATTCCATCCAGTTCTACCGTAACGAAACTGCCTTCTTGCAGATCCTCGTCACAGGCCAGCCAAACTCTTCCGTCGATCTCCGGAGAATCTGCATAAGTTCGACCGAAATATTGCTCGTACTCCTCGTCATAACCATCCACAAGCACTTCTACGATCTTGCCGAGCATTTGCTGGGCGTATTCGTCCATAATGCGGGATTGGATAGCAGAAACCATTTCGGCCCGCTCCTGGGCAACAGAGGCCTCAGGATGGTCCATTTCCGCAGCAGGAGTCCCCTCCTCCGGTGAAAACGGGAATGCACCTACCCGTTCCAAGCGTTGCTCCTTCAGAAAATCGCAAAGTTCCGCAAATTCTGCCTCACCCTCACCGGGCAGTCCGGTAATCACGCTGGTACGCAGGATCAGACCGGGAATACGGCTGCGAAGTTTCGCAAAGAGCTCCTTCAAAAACTCGCTGTCACCGCGACGGTTCATGAGTTTCAGAATGTTGCTGTTGCAATGCTGTATGGGCAGATCCAAATACTTTACGATCTTGGGCTCATTGGCGATCACATCAATCAGTTCGTCATCGATTTCATCTGGGTAAGCATAGTGCAGTCTGATCCAGTGAAATCCGTCAATTTTGCACAGTTGCCGCAGCAATTCCGGCAACAGACGCTTGTGCTCCGGGAAATCCGTGCCGTAACGGCTCGTGTCCTGGGCCACAACAAGGAGTTCCTTAACGCCGGAAGCCGCCAAAAGCCGGGCTTCATACAGAATATCATCCATCTGCCGGCTACGGTATTTACCCCGCAGATACGGAATTATGCAGTAACTGCAACGGTTGTCGCAGCCTTCTGCAATCTTGATGTAAGCATAGTGCTCCGGCGTGGTCAGGATTCTACCGGTCTCCACTTCCGGTGCATCGATAGAGCCAAAACTATAAGCAGACTGATCTGCCAAAAGTGCCTCAATGGCCGGAACGATCTCGGTATAGCTGCCGGTACCCAAAATGCCGTCCACTTCGGGCATCTGCTCCAGGATCTCGTCCTGGTAGCGTTGTGCAAGGCAGCCGGTAACCAGAATTTTCCCAACCAAGCCATCCGCTTTCATAGCGGCAGTATTTAAGATAAAATCAATGGCCTCAGCCTTTGCAGAATCAATAAATCCACAGGTGTTGATGACCACCACATCGCTACCGGCGATATCCGCCTTAACGGTATGGCCAGCTTCCTGCACCCGGTACATCATCCGCTCACAGTCAACTTGATTCTTGGCACAACCAAGAGAAATAAAACCTATGTTTGCCATATTAAACCTCCGGAAGATCATGGCAGTTCATTGCCATTTCCTGCATTGCCCTGCGGATCGTGCCATAGCTGTGACCGCGACGCACCAGCGCGTCAATGACCCGCTTTACATCCTTTTCGGTTGCATCGTCCGGCAAACGAGACTCCAAAAAGTCCATGATCTTATCCAATTGCTCGGGATAATCTTTCAGTGCATCATCCCAAAATTCTCTGGGAATCCGCTTTTCATACAAGACCTGTTTTGCTCTGGCACGTCCGTAACCCTTGGAAATGCACCGTGCAATGATCTGCTGTGCCATACTGCTGTCGTCAAGCAATGACATATCGCTCATCCATGCCACAGCGGCCTTTGCTTGTGCAGGGTCTTCCCCTTTTCGCACCAACCGTCGTTCCAGATCACCCTTAGAGACGCTGGAAGCGGCAACGATCCGCACCGCACGCATTTTCGCAGACATCTGACCGGCCGCAATTTTCAAATTGCCAAGCTCTTCATCAGACAATTCCAGACCGGGATACAACCCAAAGTCCTCAATCGTCTGACGGTACAGCCGCATAACAGAATCGTCTTCAAACACAAGGCGATACCGATTTCCGCGATCCGGTGCAGAAGCCAGAGACTTAATCCTCATCATCAAAATCGTCGGCACTTACGGCGATAGGACGCTCAGCGGCCTTAGCAGGTGCACCGGCCTGTACGGAGCTGTTTTTCAGCAAATTCTCACGAACCTGTGCTTCTACCTGCTCAGCAATATCGGGATTTGCCATCAGGTAATCCTTGACGGAACTTACACCCTGGCCGATACGCTCGTCACCCATGCTGAACCAGCTGCCGCTCTTCTGAACGATATCCATCTGAACAGCCAAATCCACCAGTTCTCCCCATTTGCTGATGCCCTGACCGTACATAATGTCAAAGTGTGCCTCACGGAACGGAGGTGCAACTTTGTTCTTCACGACCTTGACCCGGGTCTTGTTGCCGATCACATTGCTGCCTTCCTTGATGGACTCAGTGCGGCGAACATCCAAACGGACGGAAGCGTAGAATTTCAGTGCGTTACCGCCGGTGGTGGTTTCCGGATTGCCGTACATCACGCCGATCTTCATACGCAGCTGGTTGATGAAGATAACCACACAGTTTGTCTTTGAGATGGCACCGGCCAGCTTACGCAGAGCCTGGGACATAAGACGGGCCTGCACGCCAACAAAGGCATCGCCCATCTCGCCCTCGATCTCTTGCTTGGGTACCAATGCGGCAACGGAGTCCACAACGATGGCGTCCACCGCACCGGAACGCACCAATGCATCGGTAATTTCCAATGCCTGGTCGCCGGTATCCGGCTGAGAAACCAGCAGATTGTCGATATCCACGCCTAATGCGGCAGCGTAAACAGGATCCAAAGCGTGCTCGGCATCCACGAATGCCACTTCTCCGCCCATCTTCTGTGCCTCAGCCAAAATGTGCAGGGCCAGGGTGGTCTTACCGGAGGATTCCGGTCCGTAGATCTCAATAATACGTCCCTTGGGAACGCCGCCGATACCCAGAGCGGCATCCAATGCCAAAGAGCCGGTGGGAATGGCTTCCACGCTCATTTCCGGACGGTCGCCAAGACGCATAACGGTGCCTTTGCCAAAATTCTTGTCGATCTGTGCCAATGCGGTCTGCAATGCTTTCTTCTTGTCAGACGCGGGGGTGGGTGCTTCATAAACTGTTTTCTTTGTAGCCATGTTATTCTTCCTTCCTGTTGAGCTGTGCAATGACTGCACGCTCAATATCGTTATAATCTCTGGTTCGTTCCAGGATGGTATACTGATTTTCTTCCAGAATGCGGCAAACACCGTCACCCTGTCCCATGCCGAATTCCAAGCACAGGTATCCACCCGGCTTCAAGGCCTGGGCATAATTCTTTGCGATGGCACGGTAAAAATCCAAACCGTCTTCCCCGCCGAAAAGTGCCAAATGGGGTTCAAAATCGCTAACGCTGTGGGGAAGCTCCCGCATTTCCTGTGTCGTGATATAGGGTGGATTCGACACGATCATGTCGAATTTTCCGAGAAATGCGGGCGGAGTTTTCAGTGCGTCAGCCTGTATCACGGACACACGCCCGGATAAATGGTTGCGTGTAATGTTTTTCTTTGCAACCGCCAGTGCCTCTTTTGAAATATCTGCCAGGGTAACCCGGGCATCTTTCACCCGGCTTGCAATTGCCAAACCGATACAACCCGATCCGGTACAAAGATCCAAAATCCGGGGATCTTCATTCAAAAACAACGCCTTCTGTATTGCCAGTGTTGCAACCGCACAGGTGTCATCCCGGGGGATCAGCACATGCTCATTCACATACAAAGGCAGTCCGTAGAACTCCCATTCACCCAGAATATAGGCCAGTGGCTCGCCATTAATCAAGCGGGCTGTCAAAGACTCCATTTGCTGGCAAATTTCCTCAGAAGCATATAGTTCCCGGTCGGATATGACCTGCTCCTGTGTTTTGCCGGACACATGGCACAAAAGCTGCCGTGCCAACATTCCGGCAGATTGCATATCCTCCGTGGCCATTATGGCCTTTCGGGCATCCAAATACAGTTGAGAATAGGTCTTTACCAACGGTCTGTCCCCTCCTCAGCGGGAAGAACCGCCTGTACCGCCGCGATACCGACCTCAATCATGGAATCGTCCGGTTCATTGGTGGTAAAGTTTTGCATCCACATGCCGGGTGCTGTCAAAATCCGGGTAAACCAATTATCGTGGCGACCCGCCCAACGGTTGATCTCATAGGTGATGGAAACCACCAGAGGCAGCAACAGCAATTTGAAAACGATCATAATCAGCCGGTAGATAAAGGAACCACGCATGGCTTCCAGTGCCGGGATCAGTGTCAACAAGACAGTTGATGCAACGGAGAACACCAAGATGGAGATTACCATGACCACAAGCAGAAAACTTGTGCCGCATCGGGGGTGCAGTCTGGTTTGTGCACGCACGTTTTCTACCGTAAGGGGAATCCCTGCCTCATAGCAACGTATGGTCTTGTGCTCAGCCCCATGGTAGGCAAATACCCGCTTCATATCCTTCATACGGGACACCAAAAGCATGTATGCCATAAATATGCACATACGCACCAGGCCCTCGATCAGATTCAAAGCCAAATTGCTATGCACCCATTGGTCAAGAAATCCTACGATCACCATGGGGAGCATAAAAAACAGCAGTATGGATAAACCCAATCCCATAAAAACCGCGATGCCGATGATCAGCTTTTGGAAGGATTCATTTCCCAGTTTTTCTTCCAGCCAGCGGTCAAGTTTTGAAGGTTCTTCTTCCTCCATTCCCTCCGGTGACAGGTCAGCAGAACGCATCAGTGCTTTCACACCGGCAACCTGGGAGTCAAAGAAGTTCACCGCTCCACGGATCAACGGCCAGGTTGCGAAGGATCCTTTCTTGCGGATCTTACGGGGTTTCACTTCCAGCTTGATCTCGCCGTTGGAACGCACCGCAATGGCGTCCTGCTCCGGACCACGCATCATAATGCCCTCAATCAGGGCCTGACCGCCAATACTTGTTTTAAATTTCTCACAGCAGTTCTGTGCATTTTCTTTGCTCATAGAGTACCATCCTTATTGGGAAACAGGCAGACTGACCGTAACCAACGTTCCGCCTCCCTGTGCGTTTTCAAGGGTCAAAATTCCGTGGTGCATCTCCACGATCTCATCGCACACCGCAAGTCCGATGCCGGTTCCCCGGGCACGGGAACTGCCCTTATAGAATTTCTTTTTAACCAGAGGCAACTCATCCTCCGGGATACCCGGGCCAAAGTCACGGATGCGAACCACCACGTACTCCCCTTCCAGGTTCATGGATGCTTCAATGCGCTGCCCGTTGCCACCGTGCTTGGCGGCATTGTCCAAAATGTTGAGAAATACCTGACGCATACGCTCCGGATCGCACATGATCTCCGGAATGTCATCGTCGTTATCGAAGTATTCCAGTACAATTTCATCCTGAGTCAGGCGGTTGGAATACATATAAACCGTATCTTCAAACTCTGCACGGATGTCAGACTCCTGCATGTTCAGTGTCATTCGTCCGTCCTGCATACGGGTAAAATCCAGCAATTCTACAACCATTTCCGTCAGCCGCTTTGTTTCCCGGGAAATAATTTTCATACCCCGTTCTGTCTCCGGGTCCAAGGTGTCGTCCGCCAGGATTGTTTCGCTCCAACCGGCGATAGCGGTCAGAGGTGTACGAAGTTCATGGGAAAGAGAAGAGATAAATTCCCGTTGAATTTTCTCATTTTGGCTGATCTGGGCAGACATTTCGTTGATAGTCTGGGCAAGCTCGCCGATCTCATCGTCATATTTCGTCTGAATCTGCATGCCGTAGCTGCCACTGGTGATCCGCTTTGCCTTTTTGATGATCGCATTCAGCGGCAGAAGAATGGTGCGGATGTAGTAGTTGCTGCTGAACAGTACGATGGCCATGATAATTGCCAGCATGATCAGTGCTAATCCCGCGATTTTCAGTATTTGCATATCCAGTAGCCGCGTGGATGTTACGTAGCGTAAAACGCCAATCACATCACCGTTGCTGTACAGCACAGGACAGGAAACCGCAATGATCCGTTCACCGGTAGTGGGTTCACGGTCATCGAAAGTCTGCATTTTCCGGGTGGTGATGGCCAGTTGGATTTCCGATGTTGTGGGAGATTCCCCGGGCCATGTACCGTAAGAAGACGCTACAATCCGGCCCTGGGCATTGATAAATTGTAATTCAATGGTGTTCTTATGTTCAAAATCCTTAACATAATTCACACAGGCCTTGTAGTATTCTGAGTAGTTCTGGTTCAGATAATCATCAAAAAAGGCAGCTGTGGCTTGGGCACGGTATTCCAGGTCGGAGATCATGCTGGAATAATAATATGCGGAGAAAACCATGGTCACAACAAAAACACAGACTAGTCCCAGAGCACAGATCACGCCAACCGTATTCAACAACCAACGTCTGCGAAGACCGTACTCCTTTTTCATGGCTTTTCTCCTTTCTTACAAAGTTATGTGCCCCACTTATAGCCCAAGCCCCATACCGTACTGATGTAGATGGGATTGTTGGCATCGTCTTCGATCTTGACACGCAACCGGCGAATATTCACATCAACGATCTTCAAGTCGCCCTCATATTCTCTGCCCCAGACAGCAGCCAGAATGTCCTCTCTGGAAAGCGGTCTGCCAGGATTTTGCATGAACAGCTTCACGATAGCATATTCCACTTGCGTCAAACGAATCTTGGTGCCGTTTTTCTCCAAGGTGTGGTTACGGGTATTCATCACAAAGGGACCTTGGGCGAGTATCTCCATCACAGGTGCAGGGGCTTCTGCACCCAGGCGGCGAAAGAGTGCGTCAATCCGGGCGGTCAGCTCCGCCGGAGAGAACGGCTTTGTCACGTAATCATCTGCACCTGTCATCAAGCCGGTGATCTTGTCCATTTCCTGGGTACGGGCGGTAAGCATGATCACGCCCATTTGCTTATTGGTGGCACGGATGCGTCTGCAAACTTCAAATCCGTCCATGTCCGGCAGCATAATATCCAGAATGGCAACACCGATCTCCGGATGCTTTTGCAGTTGATCCAGAGCTTCCTGGCCGGTTCCGGCTTCTACAACCTCGTAACCGGCACGTTTCAGATTGATAACCACAAAACTGCGGATATTCAGTTCATCTTCCAGAATTAAAACCTTTTTCATCTTGGCACTCCTTTACATTTCTCCGTTGCCGACATTCTGCGCGATCAAATGAAATGCTTTGATCAACGTCTCATGAGTCATGTTGTACGCCGCGGATGTAACATCCAGATGTGCAGCAAATACGGTAGATTCTGTCCGGTAAAGGACAAATCGATTGTCTGTAACCGCTTGCTCTTCCCGCTCCTGACCCGTAAAGACATAAATGGTCATCAATTTTGAGACAACTCCATCAGCATCTGTTACGGAGAACTCGTAACTGTTTCCAAATTGGGTCACGCTAACCGCATCAGCGATCTTGGATGGCAGTTCCAAGTACCAACCACCTGTGAAACTGTGGTAGGTATGCAGTTTATCCACCACGGAACCGTCAGAATTCATGGAATACCAGCGAATGAGATACTGGTTGTTGCCGGTATCATCGGGATTTGACAGCGGGATCAGATCAGGCAATTCCAGAACGCCGTCTTTATCCAAATCGTCACCATAGACATAATAATTTCGCAATGTCTGCACGCTGGTTCCGGACTCGCTGGACAGGCTGACATTGGTAAATGCGTCATCGAGGATCGCAAATACATCGGTAATGATGGATGAGCCATCCACATCGCTGGCTACATAAACAGCGGAAGGGCCATCATTGAGTTTGCTGACCATAATCTTCTTGATTTTGTCCACCGGTTCAGACATTGGCACTTCCTGAGATCGTTCCACCACACTGTCTTCAATGGTGTAAAGTTCCGCAACACCGCTTTGGGATACATCTTCGCCCGGTCTTAAGATCATCAGTTCCGTTTTTCCGTCAATATTCAGATCCGTGCAAAGGAACTGCGAGTACTGGGTCGTCAGCATTTGAACCATTTTGCCACCCACCATGGAATACACAGAGACAGCACGCACAACTTGCTCACTGACCTGCCGACCGATCACAATATCATAGCCTTGTCTGCCACTGAAACGGACATACTGAACCTGGTCAAAAGCCGTACCGTTGTTTTCCAGCGTTGAAACCAGGACATATTGATCCTCAATCTGCTTGAAAATCAGTATTTTCAGCGGTTTTTCACCGCTTCCCTTGGCAAAAACAAGACACTCTGCCTTTCCGTCACCATCCAGATCTGCCAGCTGTACCGGCTCTTGGCGGTCGCCGGAGATAGGTGCATGGTATTCCAAGCCGGACATAGCACTGTCCATGGCAGATTGCAGGTTCAGGTACCCTTCTGAACGCTTTGGCAAGCAATACATTTCATCGATGGTTCGCATGCTGCATCCGCCCAATAAGATGGTCACCACGAACAGCAAGGCGATCATTATTCTTTTACGGTTCACAGTCCCATCTCCTTTCAAACGGATATTATAACATACTTTCCATCAAAAGAAAAGTTATTTAAGCACAACATTCTCGTCTCCAAGAACATTTTTCAGTTCCGCGATCATCCTGGCATCCAGGGTTGCCTGAGCACCCCGCCGGTTACGGGTATCCGCAAAGAACAGGACTACCTGGGCATTACCGGGGAACATGTTTATGATGGCTTTGACCTTTGCGTAGCGGGGGTCATCCTCACCGGTCAGCTGCAAATACAGCTTACTCCCTTGCTGCACCACCGGCTGTTCCGGTTCAGCGATCTCTTCGCTGGCATAGTCGGAAATCGGTCTCGCCCGGTTGATCACGATCTGGGGCTCTTTTTCATCCCGGATACTAAGGCGGCCAGTGATAACTACCGCACTATTTTCCCGTAAATAACCGCCATATTGGCTTAATACATTGGAAAACGCCAACATTTCAATGGATGCCGTGTCATCTTCCACCGTCACATATGCCATCATGGAATTATTTCGGGTTGTCTTCATTTTCACACCCTGTACAATACCCGCGACACTGACAATGGCATCGTCCTTATACGGATTCTCATCCCCCATCAGCAACCCAATGGGAACCACATGGGTGTTCTTTAAAAGACCGCGATAATCATCCATAGGATGGCCGGAAATATAGATACCCGTGGTCTCCTTCTCCATCAGCATCATATCCGCCTTGCTCAGTTCCGGCAAGGTGGGAATGGGAATTGCTGCGGCCTTGTCATCCTCGTCCAACATGCCAAACAGGCCCATCTGGCCGTCCAGGTTCTTCTTGCGGGAGGATGCAACACTGTCCATCATGCCGTCATAAACAGCAAGCAGTTCGCTGCGGTGATGGCCGAAGCAGTCCAACGCACCGCATTTGATAAAGTTTTCTACGGCACGCTTGTTCAACTCACCCTCATCCATTCGTTGCAGGAATTCTTCCATGCTGCGAAATGGGCCGTCTGCTGTGCGTTTTGCGGCAATGGTGCGGATCAACGCACGTCCAACATTCTTAACAGCACCCAAACCAAAGCGGATAGCATTGCCTTCCACGGTGAAATGGTCATCGGAATGGTTGATATCCGGCCGCAATACGGGGATGCCCATTTCCTTACATTCCGCAATATAACCGGAGATCTTCATCGCAGAATCCAGCACAGAGGTCATCAATGCCGCCATATACTGCCGGGGATAGTGACACTTCAAATATGCCGTCTGATAGGAAACAACGGCATAACAGACCGCATGGGCCTTGTTGAAGGCATAGTTCGCAAAGGCAACGATCTCGTCATAGATGGACTGAGCCGCGGCCTCGGAAACGCCCTTTGCAACAGCACCGGAGATGCCCTGCTCCTTGTCACCGTAAACGAACACTTTGCGTTCTTCTTCGATGACTTTCATCTTCTTTTTGGAGATTGCCCGACGGATATTGTCCGCCTGTCCCATGGTGTAACCGCCCAGAGCCTGGAAAATGGCGATAACCTGCTCCTGATAGACGATACAGCCGTAAGTGACCTTCAAAATTGGCTCCAAAAGGGGTGTCTTATACCGGATCTTGCGATGATCCAGCTTATTGGCGATAAAAGTGGGAATCGAATCCATAGGGCCGGGACGGTAAAGTGCCACAATAGCGGTCAGATCTTCGATAGATGTTGGCCGCATATTGACGCAAACACCGGTAATACCGGCGGATTCCAACTGGAAAACGCCCTGGGTCTTGCCCTCTGCCAGCATGGCAAAGGTTTCCGGGTCGTTATCCGGCACTTTGCTGATGTCGAAGTCCGGGTTCAGCTTGCGAATTTCCGCCTGGGCATCCTCAATAACCGTCAAATTTCGCAGGCCCAAAAAGTCCATCTTCAAAAGGCCCAGTTCCTCGATGGTGGTCATGGTGTACTGGGTGACGATGGTATCATCATTGCGAGACAGAGGTACATAAGTATCCACCGGGTCAGCGGTGATCACAACACCGGCGGCATGAGTGGAAGTATTCCGGGGCATGCCCTCCAGACTCATGGCGGTATCGATCAGCAGTTTCACCCGCTCATCCCCATCGTACATTTCTTTCAGCTTGGGGCTGACTTCCAGGGCTTCTTTCAGCGTAATATGCAAAGTGGTGGGAACCAGCTTGGCAACCACGTCCGTCTCCGCATAGGTAAAGTTCAGTGCACGGCCCACATCGCGAATCGCACCCCGG
>JAZOBY010000049.1:0-3054 GCA_045596215.1 Faecousia sp. | reverse complement strand
TGGAGCCAAGGGATGTCCCGGTGGCAGGGGGGTGGGGGATTGCAACAAAAGAAAAAGCCGAGTGCTTTTACACTCGGCTTTTCCTGGTGCGGGTGACGGGACTTGAACCCACATGAACTTGCATTCACTAGAACCTGAATCTAGCGCGTCTGCCAATTCCGCCACATCCGCATATAACTGGCGTGTTCCCCAACGGAACGGATAGAATTATACCACAGAGCATGCGGTTTGTCAACCCCTAAAACTTCTTTTTTTCGGGATTGGGCTGGGAAATTTCCGGTTGGCAACAGGAAATCACACGCTCCGTGTAGAAATCACACGATCTGTGTGATTTGGGAAAAAATGGTTGACAAACGAATGTTCGCCTGCTATGATAAAAAAGCAAAAGGAACGAACGGGTGTTCGGGCTTGGGGTATCGCCCCGGAGAGGAGCAAGTGAAAAATGGAACGTGATGGGGGCTTGTGGGGTACGGCATAATGACCTGGTTTTGCGTTAGCAAAATTTTCGGGCCGGTGGGGCCCGAAAAAATGGTCATATGCGATCGATCCGCATTTGCGGAGCGATCACGTAAAAAATCATTCTGCGGCACACGGTACGGCATAATGACCTGGTTTTGCGTTAGCAAAATTTTCGGGCCGGTGGGGCCCGAAAAAATGGTCATATGCGATCGATCCGCATAGCGGAGCGATCAAGTAGGGGCGGACATTGGCCGTCCGAAAAGTTGTGGTTTGCAGAAACAACCGGGTATGTGCATGTCGGAAGGTTCCGGATGACCAATGGTCATCCCTACGGAGAAGACATGGCATTACATAGTAGGGGCCGATGCAAAAATGTACGGGGTAGGGCATCATGACCTGGTTTCCCGTGAGGGAAATTTTCGGGCCGGTGGGGCCCGAAAAAACGGTCATATGCGATCGTTCCGCAACGCGATTGACTATGCGGGGGTTGACAATCCCTCCGTCATTTGCTTCGCAAATGCCACGGCAGATTGTCAAGGAAGTGCAACACAACCATGCAAAATTTCAGCTGGAGTGTTCCAGCCAAGACACTTTCTGGGGCGGTTGTTAATAAGGCTCTCAACAAATTGAATATCCTCATGTGTAACCGACCTGAAATCAAACCCCTTGGGAAAGAAGAAACGGATAATATCATTGGTGTTCTCGTTTGTTCCACGCTGCCAGGGCTTATGTGGCTCAGCGAAGTAGACAAGAGAGTGTAACTGCTCTTCTAACTTACGGAACTCAGAAAATTCGGAACCATTATCTAAGCTAACACTTTTAACAGGCAAGCCTCGCAGCAGTTCCCCGATCAGCAATCTGGTGTCTGTAGCAGACCGTTTGGCAAGAAAACCTATCCGCAAATATCGACTTTTACGGTCTACCAGCGAAACGAGCAATCCTTTACCAATCCCGCCATACACCGTATCACCTTCCCAATCTCCAAACCGGATCCGGTTACGAATCTCCTCCGGCCACTGTGGAATGATGCGGTCTGGTTGAATGCTGTTGTAGGAGGAATTACGGGGAAGCATAAACTTTCCACGCCGTCTGAGGTGTTGTTTAACGGTAATTCCCTGGAATTTCCCTAATTTGATGTACCTATAAATCGTGGATACACAAAGGGGTTTTCTTTCAGGAAAATCCTTATGCCAGCGACCGCAGATGGTTTCCGGAGACCAATACTGCTTCAAACCTGTCACGATAAAGTTCCATTCTTTTGTTTCAGGACGCAATGCTTCACGCACTTGTTCCCTACGGCGACGGATATAGCACTTGTATGCGTGCCAGTGATTATACCAGTATGGATTATCAGGTTTACGATGAGGTCTATATTTTGCTTTATTTCGACGAACCTCACGGCTGATGGTAGAAGGACTACGCTCCAGTATGTCTGCAATTTTTCGAAAAGAGTAGCCTTCCGATAAAAGTTTTTGTAGATATTTTCTCTCTTCTAGTGTAAAATGTGTGTAGGACAATATGCTTACCTCCGTGTACGTGTTTGTGTGGTAACTACATTTTACACCTTGGTTTGCATATTGTCTCTATTTTTTGGGGGGGTGTTGCACTTCAAATTATAACCTACCCCCCTCCCTTTACACAAGGGAGGCTTTGGCGGGTGCGTCGCAGGGGGTTATCCTTATCGTAGGGACGATTCGTGAATCGCCCCTACGACATTGTCCATTTTCCCCTTTCCATTGTCCATTGCTTTGTGGTATAATACGATCAAATGATACGCAAAGGAGTACATACTATGCCGGCCATCCGCAAGGCGGGGGAGATCCCTGCCCAGAATTTTGAAAAATGCCACGATGGGATTGGAACCCTGTTCTGCAAGTCGCTTCTGGACGGGCAGGGGGCCAAAACCATCGAATTTATGCATCACGACGTCATTCCCGCCGGGGTCACCATCGGCAACCACCCCCACGATTGGAGTGAGGAGGTTTATTACCTGGTGTCCGGAAAGGGAATCCTGACCTACGACGGGGAGGACTACCAGATGGAACCCGGGGACCTGTCGCTTTGTACCCCGGGACACAACCATGGCTTCCGGGCGGAAACCGATTGCCTGTTGATCGTGGTGGGGGCCAAGGCGAATGGATAATATCGTACTCATTGGCATGCCCGGGTCGGGGAAAAGCACCGTGGGGGTACTCCTTGCCAAAATGATGGGGTATGACTTTCTGGATAGCGACCTTCTCATCCAAGCCCGGGCGGGGAAACGGCTTTTTGAGATCCTGCAAGAGGACGGCAACGAGGCCTTTGCCGCCCTGGAAAACCGGGTGAATGCAGAGCTGGACGTCCGCCGCACCGTCATTGCCACCGGGGGCAGTGTCATCTACGGGGCGGAAGCCATGGAGCACCTTTCGAAAATAGGCCGGGTGGTGTATCTGCAGGTATCGCTTCCCGAAATGCTACGCCGCATCAAAAATCCCGAGACCCGGGGGATCCTGCTACCCGGAGGGATGACTCTGGCTGATCTTTACCGGGAGCGCAAACCCCTGTACGAAAGGTACGCCCAGATCACGGTGCCTTGCTCCAGGGGATCCCTGGTGC
>JAZOBY010000048.1:0-1712 GCA_045596215.1 Faecousia sp. | reverse complement strand
ATAGGGGGTTCTCCTTCCTTATCTTTGGTATACTTTTTGATTACTTGTTATTCTTGGGGGTCAGGAACATTGCCATGAAGCGGCCTTCCAGCTTGGGATTCTTCTCCATGTTGGCGATCTCAGCACAGCTTGCGGCGAAATCCAGAAGCAGCTTTTCACCCAGGTTGGTGTGAGCCATTTCACGGCCGCGGAAGCGGACACTGACCTTGACCCGGTTGCCGTCTGCCAGGAACTTCTGGGCAGCCTTGACCTTGGTATTGAAGTCGTTGGTGTCGATGCTGGGGCTCATGCGGATTTCCTTGATTTCCACAACCCGCTGGTTCTTCTTGGCATCCTTCTCCCGCTTCTTCTGGTCGTAGCAGAATTTAGAATAGTCCATGATCTTGCAGACGGGAGGGACAGCATTGGGAGAGATCTTCACCAGGTCCATGCCCTGCTCCTCAGCCATTTCATTGGCCTGGGCGGCAGACACGATACCCAGCTGGGCACCGTCGGAACCGATGAGGCGGATCTCCTTATCCCGGATCTCCTCGTTGAGCTGATGATCTAACTTGGCTATGATAAGCACCTCCAAATAAACAACAAAAGCGGATGCCAAAGCATCCGCATACTCGCACATTCTCCCTATGAAAAGGGGGTGGAATATTAACCGTTTCGCTTTTGCTTGCGGTGAGGCGGATGTTCAGCCTTCTTTATTACCCGGGTATTTTAGCATACACTTTCCCAAATGTCAAGCGTTTTTTCAAAGATAAATTATCGTTTATCTGAGTACCAACTGTAGGGCGGGAGCATGCTCCCGCCGGGCAGTTGCGTTTTTTGAGCGTGAAAAAAGTGCTGAAATCTTACTTTATAGCATTTATTCAAACGCTCAGTTCCATGGGTGCCCGGCGGATGCATGCATCCGCCCTACAGTGGCGTATGGAAGTCGTACGCTAAACGATAATTTACCTTTTCTTCGGAATATCTTATGCTGTCCCTGGGTAGGATTATTCCAGCTCCCCCACAACGGTGCCGGGGTTTCCGGTGAAGGCGGATAGGACTTCCAGGCTGATCCCGTGATCCCGGGCGAATTCCACGGATCTGTCGTGGAGGACCTGGGCCCCGTTTTCGATGAGGGACAGCATCCTGTCATAGCCGATCCGGTGGAATTTCACCGCATCGGGGAAGATCCGGGGATCCCGGTCATAGACCCCGTCCACATCGGTGAAGATCTGGCACTCATCTGCCTTCAGATATGCCGCCAGGGCTGCCGCCGTGGTATCGGAGCCGCCCCGGCCAAGGGTGGTTACATCCCCCTCGGGATCCACCCCCTGGAAGCCTGCCACCACCACTACCTTGCCCTTTTCCAGTTCCCGGAGGATCCGGGCCGTATCTATGGACAGGATCCTGGCATTCCCATGGACACCGTCGGTATGGATCCCCGCCTGCCAGCCGGTTAAACTGATGCTTCCGCAGCCCAGAGCACCGATGGCCATGCTCATCAGTCCGGCGGACAGCTGTTCCCCGGCAGCCAGGTAAGCATCCATCTCCCGGGCCGCCCGGTGTCTGTTCACCTGCACCGCCTTTTCGATGAGCTCGTCAGTGGTATCCCCCTGGGCGGACACCACCACGACCACCCGGTGCCCTTCCCGGTTCAGCCGAACCGCCCGGCGGGCAGCCGCCATGATCCGCCCCGTATCCCCTAGGGACGTTCCTCCGTATTTCTGCACATA
>JAZOBY010000047.1:0-34784 GCA_045596215.1 Faecousia sp. | reverse complement strand
GAACTTGTCGTAGTTAGCAGCGGTACCATTGTAGAACATAATGTTCATGCCAATGTAATCCTGGAAGCTGATACCGGCAGTGCCCAGGAAGGTCAGGTTTGCGTCAGCGATGGGGCCGGTAGGTGCATTGGGATCGGCTTCACCACAGACGGAGCACTTGCCGTCGACGTAAGTGTGACCCAGAGCGTCGACATTGTCGGCTGTGTAGGAATGGTCACAAACGGAGCAGGTATAGGTGGTGTAACCAGCCGTGGTACAAGTAGGAGCAGTTACAACTGCCTCGTAGTTGTGGCCGGTAGCCTCAACAGCAATGGTCTCGCGGCTGATTTCTGCATTACAGACGGTACAGTAAACGACAGAGTCGTAAGAGCCGTCCTCAGTGTGGGTTGCTTCGACCTTGTTCTCCTCCTTAGGAGATCCAGGGGTGTGGCCCTTTGCTTCCACCTTGTCAGCGGTGTAGGTATCACCACAAGCACAAGTGTAAGTGGTGTAACCAGCCTCGGTACAAGTGGGAGCGGTTACAACAGCTTTGTAGCTATGGTCGCAGGCCTCCTTACAGACGGAGCAAGTGCCGCCTACCCAAGTGTGACCCAGAGCTTCACCGTACTCGGTAACGCCTATTGCGCCACAGTCAGAGCAGGTAACGGTTCTGGTGGCCTTGTTCGTGCAGTCGGCATCAGAAACAACAGGATTCTCCCAATTGTGTGCGCAGGTCTTCACCAAGGAGAAGTTGTCGAACAAAGCATCGTATCCCGTGGTGAGTTTGATGGTGCCAATACGAATAACAATGTGGGTATAGTCCGTTTCGGGGGTGGTGAATGTAGTCTCATAGGTTTTCCAATCATCCGCACTCGGGGTTATCGTCTGCAGGTTCGTTCCGTCAGGTTTACGAACATAAACTGTGGGATGTTCGGTTCCACTACTCTTGGCATCGAATTTCAGAGTATATTCGGTACCTTTTTCCAGTTTATACTGATAGTATTGAATGGCAGTAGCTTGATTATCGTCATCATACACATGCAGTACAGCATTCGTTTTGCTGTCATCTTCCCAATCGAATGCAACGTAGTGTTGAGTGCCTTCAGCGATACCAGACATCTCTTTAGGGTTAACCCAACCGGATGTTTGCGTGCCGCTTTTGTAGCCATTGTAACTAAACTGAACAGTACCGTCCGCGTCGGTGCTTTGCAGGGCACCATTGCTAAACAGCTCTTCTTTTTCAATAATACGTGCGGGCAGTTCCATGCCACAGCTGGTGCAGTAGCCCTCGGGAGCATTGTGCACACATTCAACACCGCAGCTGGAGCATTTGCCGGCAACATAGGTGTGCTTACAAGCAGCACCGCAGGCGGAGCAAGTGCCGTCAACATAGGTATGGTCATAAGTGGTGGTAGTGGTTTGGGTTGCACCGCAAGCACACTCAAAGGTGCTCACCAGGGGAGATTGGCAGTTGCCTTCACCGGTCACGGATGCTTCAACCCAAGTGTGACCCAGAGCTGTGCCCTGCGTAATACCACAGACAGAACAGGTCCTGGGGTCCGTACAGGTGGCAGCCTTCCATTTATGACCGGTAGCCGCAGTCATATTTTCTACATATTGATCGCCACAATGGGAACAGGTGTAGAAAGTACATCCAATTTCCGTACAGGTAGGCGGGATTACCTCTTCTTCATAGTCATGAATCTTGCAGATAATCACATTGCCATCTGCATCGGTGGCATATGCATACTGTCCGTTTTGGTAGTAAACAATCATTTCCAGAGTGCCGTCATCCGTGTGGATATATTCAACCGCATCGGAAACTGCCAATTCCACTGCATGGGTTCCCTCTGCCAAAGCAATGGATGCCATGCCGTTGGATACGGTAAATTCTACACTCTCACCATTCACGGTAACACCGGTAATCTCACCGGAAGCATATAAAGCTATGGTCTGTGCCGTCTCGGTTGTGACAATATAGCTTGCCTTGCCACGGAAATCCGCAGAGACGGTTGCCGCAGTTTGCGATTCCATCAACACGGTATTATTCAGGCTCAGGGATGTTCCACCCACGACGGCATAGCCTTCCATGTAGCCATTTTCCCGCAGACCGATGATGGTGGTCTGCTTGCCGTTGGTAGTCACACCGCCGGCAGTAATGCTGCCAGTGGTTCTGTTGTGCAGAACAATATCGCTGTTGTAGGCATTGTGGTAGATCTTTGCGCCCAGAACGGAAGTTGTGTCGTAAACTTCCTGCGTGTAGATGGGACTGGTGGCAGAACCGTCATAGTCCTTGCTCAAAATGGTCAGATACTGCTGGCTCTTCGTGCTTCCGGCGTCCGCCTGCAATACCGGGTAGTCCGCATTGTCGTACAGTTTGCCTTCGATGTTCAGCTTGTTTTTGCTGACGAATTCCACAAACAGCTTGCCGTTGGTACCGGAAATGGCAACCTTGTTACCTGTGAGAACCGTGTCTCCCAGAGTTACGCCATCCACCGTCACCTTGGTCCAGCCCTTGGTATTCAGGTTCCAGTCGTAAACGTGTTCACTGTCGGAATTCAGCTCATCGATAAGAATATAGTAGGGTATGTCCTCATGGTTGATCATGATGGCATGGCGGTCATATTGGGTCAGCAAACCCTCGCCGTACGCACCGGGGGCACTACCGGAGAGCTGACCGTAGAGCTGGCCATCAATGATCTGGCTCAAAGAGCCCTGACCCTTTACAGTCTGGCCCCAGCCGTCCACAATAATGGTGCTGTGGCCTTCCCGCTCGCCGAAGCCGTCCATTCGCTGATAACCGGGGTCGGCTGCCAACATCTGTGCTTTTTCCCCGTCAGCGGTTGCAATCTGGAAGCTCAGCTGATCGTACTGGTTGTGTCCCGACTGGGAATTATTGCCGATGATGTAGAGCATCATATCGCCATCTTGCCAGCCGGTACGCAGACCGCCGTAGCCCACGCAATCAATAAATGCAACATAATCTCTTTCCGTAGGTTCGGTGATCACCGGATTGGGGCTATTGTACAGCAATACCGAAATCGGACTATCGCTAAGACCGGTCTTTTGCAGGTAATAACCTGCTTTTCCATTCCCGTTATACTTGTTCAGTATGAGCATGATGGTCTTATATAAAGTCTCCGTATCGCCATCACAGTCGGAGTATTCGGGGAGATCGTAACTGCCCGGCATCAGGAAGTCGCAAACCCAATCAACAAACACTTCGTCAATATAGGGATGGTCAAGCAAGCTCTGACGACCGGTAATGCGTGTCAGACAGTTCATGCTGATCGCCGGTTCCTCATAACACAATCTTGAATAGGAATAGCCTTCATTAGAGCCTGTCTCGTACTGGTAATCCAAAAACCACTTGTTATACGCATATGCACGATCAAGGAACTTGCCGACCACATCCATGTTATCCTCATCGATAATCGCCAGCGCACTGAACATCAAAGAAGCACAGGTGATCATAGCCTTGTTGTGGGCAACCTGCCTATTAGGACCGGTCAAAATATTATACATCGGCAGCAAGCCCTTATTGATGATACTCTGTTCCATGAACTGACGCTGTTCTTCCGTCATCGCATCATAGCACATATCATACACGGTAGCTACGGTCATAGCTACACGAGGAATGCCCAACTCAGTGCTGAGTGCACCTATCCAGGCATAGTCCAATTCTGTCCAGTGCTCCCACTCACAAATGCCCATCGCTATATGGATAGCCTTTTCCGCATACTTATTTCTATCCGGCACGCCGTCATTGTCCTCATCAACTGTCTCATCGGTGAGTACATAAGCCAGAGACAGATACTGCGTATAGTTTTTGAAGGCGATGGCCAGGCTTTCCAAATGGGGCCATGGTGATTTTCCTGCCTCTATCGTCACAAATTCCTCAATGCTATTGACGTCCTGCATGGTAGTCCAATCGTATTGATACACGATATTGGTCCAGCCGTAATCTTCTCTGTCATAGTTGAGACTGTGGCTTGTACGGTCTCTATACTTATTGGCAGTCTTTATCACCTCATCATACATAGCCTTGCCGGAAACACCAAAAGCACCAACCGTTTCGTCTTTTGTGAATTCCTTGATTTCGGCCAATTCCTCATCTGTATAATACAGCCGGTTACCAGGTTCGCTGTCCAGAAGCTCCCAATCATAGGGTTCTTCCATATACTCGCCATAGTAGTGCATCACTGTCAGGTCATCAAAACATACCGTACCATTGGCAGCGGCACTGTCACCAACGCGTACCTTGATCCGGGCATAGGCAGTTCTCGACGGCATTTTGCCTTCAGTGCTCAGGTACTGCCACTCGCCGGTTTTCGCAGAAGTTACGGCTATTTCATCCAATTTGTGCAGACCGGCATCATAGAACTCAAGTGCAATCTGTCCGTTCACATCTGTTGTATCCTTGACTCTGCCCGACAGGACAAAGCGCAGATCGTTGGTGTCGTATTTCAGTGCTGTGTAGTTATACAGATCACACCAGTCACTGACTGCGCCTTGCTGTGCGTCTTCGCTATCATCCGTAACCTGCAAGGAATTATTTCCCGCCTTGGCATCCGCTGAAACCGCAATGGTGCCATCGTCCAGTGCCTGCCAATTTGTAACCGTGCCATCTGCATCTACCTTTTCGAAACTCAGGTTCTGAAATCTCTGCTGAGTTTCCATTTTTTCCATGTTAACACTATAAAAGCTGATGTCGTCAAAATAGGTATTTGAAACCGCATCTTTACTGCTTGTGAGCAGAATATAAACATCCTCTTCTCCGGTAACTGTAACCAAAAATGTGCGGGTTGCCCATTCCCCGTTGGTAGAGCCAAGTCCTATCTGCCGGCTTGGTGTCTTAACGCTTGCACCTGTGCTGTCAGTATATTTACTTGCATGTGAGATTTCCCGCACAAAGAGAGTATTCCCGCTAACCTCATCCAGAGTTTTATATTTTAACTCGAGGCAATATGTGCCGGCTTCTACCTCATCTTTACCGATTTTATAATATATATAGCCGCCTCTATCGATGCTGTCGTCAATCGTGTGGGCAACAAAGGTATCTTTCCCGTCGTATCCCTCGACTTTAATAAACTCCCACGTACCACTATGAACTGTCCAACCTTCCTGATTCGCCGAAGGCCACCAGCTTAAGAGTGGATCGAAGGTACCGTTGTCGATCAGGTTGTTGCCTACTATCTCTGCTCTTTCCGCCGCCAGCACAGTGGGAAGCATGCCGGGGATCAGAGCATAGCCCAACAACATAGACATACACAAAATCAGAGATATTGTGCGAATTGAGAATTTCTTCATAGTTCACCCTCCATTGCGAAATATTTGCGAATTGACATACTATGGAAATTATATCATATTCACAAGCTATTAGCAATCCTTTTTTGTAAATTATACCATTTATCGGACAAGAGAATACCCCTGCCCCGTGATGGGGCAGGGATATTTTAAGGGATTTTTTCAGCTTATTCTTCGCTTACAGTTTCATTGCTGTTTTTCTTTTTGATCTTCAACAAGACGATCACAAGAGCTGCTACGCCAACAACGGCGACTGCAACGATGACAATGATGAGCCAGAGGTTATTATTATCATCCTCAACGAGCTTGCCGTCGATAGTAACTTCGGTCACATTTCCGTCCTTGTCATACTTGGTCACACGGATGCTACCGTCTTCCAGGTGCTCTTCCAGCACGGAGGTGCCATCAGCATTGACAGTCTTGATAGATGTCAGCTTGCCGGCCGTATAGACAGAGGTCACTACACTGCCGTCTGCATTGTAGACAACTTCGTCACGGTTGCCGCCCTTGTAACGGGTGATCACACTGAGCAGCTTGCCGTTTTCGTCGTAGGTTTCATCAACGCGCTTGCCATCATTGTACATAACGGTAACTGCATGTACATTGCCGTTTGCGTCATACTTGGTGGTGACAGTCTTGTCATCCAGATACTCTGCAACAGTCTTGGAGCCGTCCTTGTATTCCATGATCATTTCCAGATTGTCGCCCCGCTTGTTGGCAACAGTAGTGGAGATGCTGCCGTCGGCCTGATACTTAATGGTGGTCACATTACCATTGACATGCTCAATCTTGATGCTGCTGATATTGCCGATCAAGTCATAAGTAGTGGTCTGCCAATCGCCATTCTCCAGCATTTCCTCACGAATCAGAACCTTGTTTCTTTCGTGATAGTAGGCGTTGATCTTCACCTGGCCGTCTTCAAACAGGTACTCTGTACCGTCCTCGCCGTTCCAGTGCTTGTAGATGATTTCGCCGTTCTCGTCGTACCGTGCCTCGCCGTAGCCGATTTCGTCGCCCCAGAGGTACTCAACAGCTTCCTTCACCAGTAGTGCCACAGTGTGGGTACCAGCGGGAACAGAAACCTTGGCCACATTGCCGCTAACGCTGTACTTGACGCTCTTTCCGTCCACAGTTGCACCAACAACTTCATAAGGCACATACAGGGAGATGGACTGAGCCTTGTCGGTTTCAACAAAATACTTTGCCTTGCCGCGGAAGTCTGCAGAAACGGTTGCCTTACTGGAGGACTTCATCAGAGTCTTGCCGTCGAACACCAAAGAGGTACCCGCAACCACGGTAAAGCCTTCCATGTAGCCGTCTGCCATCTGACCGATGATAACAGCCTGCTCACCGTTGGTGGTCACGCCACCTGCGGTGACCTTGCCGGAAGTACGATTGTGCAGAACGATATCATAATTGTTCTCGGTGTGATAGATCATTGCACCCAGAACCTTATCGGTATCGTAAACTTCCTGCGTGTAGATGGGATGAGCCGGCATCTCACGCTCGGTGGCGAAGGTAATGGAACCAACGGAGATCAGAGAATCGATACTCTTGGAGTTCCTGCCGATCAGTTCCAATCTCAGGATGTGGTCACCGGCAGCGAGCTCATGCTTGCCCAAGCTTATGTTCAAAGAAAAAACTCTGAGATCATAGCCGTCATAAGTGGCAACTTCTTTGCCGTCAACGAAAATCTTATAAATACCGTAATTGTAGGACTTAGCGGTTTTCAGGATCAACTCGAATTCGCCGCCTTCTTTCACAGAGAAGGGCAATTCAATCCAGTCGCCATTCTTATGGCCACGGAAGAAGAACAGCGGAGTGCCAGCACCGCTAACGGACTTGATAATGGTCGAATCGTTAGAAGAGGTCTTGTAGGAGACCACCTCGGGGGTGTTCAGCAACGGCAGGAAAGAGTAAGATTCATCCGTCTTTATGCCGTATTGCTTGGTCAGAATAGTCATGTACTGCTTGGACTTAGCGCTGCCGCTGTCAGCCTGGAGAACGGGGCCGCCGTCATCATAAGTCACAGCCTCAATGTTCATCTTTTTCTTGCTGACATATTCTACGAACAGGTAACCCTCCTCGCCGTAAACAGCAACCTTGTTGCCCTTGTTGATGCCGTCAGCCATGGCCTTGCCGTCAACTGTAATATCAAACCAGCCGTTGGTGTTCAGGTTGAAGTCGAAGGTGCGCTCCGTATCGGAAGCCATTTCATCAATGACAATGTAGTAGGGTCTGTCGCCATGATTGATCATGATGGCATTACGATCCCACTGGGTCAGCAGAGGAACGGTCAGATTACCTTCCTCGTCAGCGACCATATATGCGCCGGGTGCACTGCCCTCGAACTGACCATAGAGCTGGCCATCCACAACGGGGGTCAAAGTACCTTCACCGCGCACGGTCTGCCATTGGCCGTCTACCAGGATGATGTTGTGACCTTGCTGCTCCATAAAACCGACGGTCAGGTTGGAGTAACCGGGATCATATGCGGGCCAAAGGCCCTCGCTGGTGATCTGGAAGGATAGCTGGTCGAAGTGATTGTGGTTATGCTTGGAGTTGCTGCCAACGATGTAGAACATCAGTTCGCCGTCTTCCCAGCCGGTACGCAGACCGCCGTAGCCCACACGCTTAGCATAGACAACATAATCGTTTTCATCGGGCGGTGTAATCACGGGATCGTAAGCACCGTGGATCAGGGTGGTAAAGGAGTCGGATTCCATGCCCACCTGCTGCAGGAAATAGCCTGCCATACCGTTGCCAAGTTCTTTGTTCAGGATCAGCATGGTGGGTACATAGAAACCGGATTCATAACTATCGCCGTAAACAGGCCACTCATTGGTAGTAGGAGCAAGGAAGTCAACCACCCAGTCCACCAAAACTTCAGTGAAATAGGGGTGTTCGAGCAGGCCAGGTCGACCGGTAACGCGCTTTACGCATTCCATAGCCTCGAGCAAATAGTCGCAGTTTGCTCTGTTGTAGGAATAGCCTTCGTTATCATCTGTAGTGTAACGCTCATCAATAAAGGCCTGACAGAAGGCATATGCCTTATCCATGAGTGCACCAACCACATCCTTGTTTTCCTCATTGATAATAGCGGCACCGGAGATCAAGACACCGACACAGCAAGTCATGTACTTATTGTGGAAAGTAGCACTGGGATTGTCAAGGTCATGGCACAGGGGTTTCATGCCCTTCAAAATGATGTTTTCTACGCACAGATCCCTCTGCTCCTGAGTCATTTGGTCATAGCACATATCGTAAGCCACGGCCACAGCTCTCATGAGGCGGGGGTTATCCAGAGTGCCGTTTCTGCTGGGCCAGCAGTACTTGGTTTCGCACCAGTACTCCCACTCGCAAAGATCCATTGCCCAGCCGATGGCCTTTTCAGAATACTTGGTATCGCCGGTCAGGGCGTAGGCCATAGCTACAGTTTGCACCCGGTTATAGATACCGACGGCAATATTTTCCAAATAGGGCCAGTTACGGCCACCGGGAACATCCACCAGCAAGGGATCGGCACTGATATCCTGAATATGATCCAGGTAGGTCGTATAGAGGGGTACACGGTCGGTGCCTTCAAATTTTGTAACAAAAGAGGTTTCCGTGATGATTCTATCCGCATTTTTTATTATCTCTCTGTATGCCTGCGCACCGGAAGCACCGAAGGCATTGATGGTATCGTCCTTAGCGAATTCACGGATGCCCTCCAGTTCCTCATCTGTGAAGTACAGGCGGGTGCCCGCTTTTTCCTTGATCTGCCAATCGTAGGGTTCCGGCATACGATCGAGGTATTCGCTCACAATTGTTATATCATCCACATAGACGGTGCCCTTGGCAGCGGCTTTGTCGCCCACGGTCACAAGGATTTTCGCATAGACAGCTTTGGCAGGCAGCATGCTCTCCAGAAGCACGAGCTTCCACTTGCCGGTTCCGGTGGAAGTCACAGAATCTCGTCCAACTTCATTGAAACCGTAGTCATAGTAGATGAGGGTGAGCTGTGCCTTGACATTCTTGGCGGCCTTGATTCGGGCACCCAGGGTGTAGCGCAGTTCTTTCGAAGAATTGGCACTATACTGATATCCACTCAGGTTTGTCATCATGCTGATGACACCCTGCTGGACAGCTTCGCTGTTGTCCTTGACAGCCAGAGACATCTTGCCGGCAATGGGATCCTTGGTGTAAGCAGACAGTATGCCACCTTCATGGGATTCCCAACTCCGCATTGTGCCGTCGGTATTCAGATCTTCAAAGTCCAGATTGGCAAACTTGACAGGAGCACTCTCGGACACAAACAGATTGCCGAAATATGCGTAACCCATAGCGCCGCCGCCGGAAATCAAGGTAATACGGGCCTTAATTGCACCCTCAGGTGCTAGTGCAGAGGCAGCAGCGTAGTTCCAGCTGTCGGGTTCCAAGGGGCGCGGATACGCGGCTTGGTACTCCTTGTCTTTTTTGACAATACGGACTATCTCTGTGCAGGCCTCATCAGCATAGTAAGTAATACGGATACTGGGGAGGCTGTTGGTGTATTCACCGCGGACATTTACACCGAAGAAATAGGTCTTGCCAGCCTCTATATCCATCTCATAGTACATGTTTATGCCACCGGTAGACAACTGATCATCGAACTTGACCATGTAGTTGCCAACAGCATCCTTGTCCAGCTCTGTTTCGGTTTTAACCAGAGAAATATTACTAGCACCAGACTTCAGAGTCCAGCCCTTCATAGTAGGCTCGTTCGTGATGGAAACCAGGACATCCTCGAAGTCTTCCGGATATTCCTCGAAGGAATGGTTGGGCAGCAGGTTGGTATCAACATCCGCAGAAGAGTAGAAGAAAACGTTGTCCAGATAGATGTCGCACTTCTGAGCCGGTGTAGACTCCAGGGAAACGATCGCGTAGGAAGTGCCTTCCGGTGCCAAAGCATACTTGCGGCTTTGTCTCCAGTCGTCGTAACCGCCCTGTGCATTGAAGAACTCCTGCAACATAGTGCCTTCCGCATCATAATAGCGAACATACATTCCGGGGTTGCCTGTACCGAGACGGGTATACATGTACTGGTATTCCTGACCGGCTACAATGTTCTCCACCTTGTAGGACAGCTTGAAGTATCCGGTTGCGGAATCATCCACAGCCTGGATGGACCATTCGCCATCGCGTGCTGTCTTGTTGCTCTTGTACAGCTTCACATTTGTACCGACGGTTTCCAGAGTCCAGCCATTGGGGGCCTTGGAAGCATTCAGACGCGTGACATAGTTGTACAGGGTCATCTCAAAATAAGGGTTTTTCATCAGATTCAACTCATGAATCGAGACCTGCCTATCCGGTGCAACGACTTCGCCGCCGCCGATTTCGTCGTCATCGTTGCTGGTAACGACCGGCTTCAGCGACACATTGTCAAAATAGGCCGTACCCTGAGCATCAGCTGCAGAAGAAAGCACAACGAACAGCTTTGTAACACCGTCAGGAATCTCAACCATTGTTTCATAGGTGTTCCAGGTATCTCCCAGAGACACGCTGTGCTCGTACAGATTTGTCTGATTGTCGTAGGAATCCTGACGCAGGAAAACAGCAGGACTGCCAGAAGTATAGCTGCCCTTATAGTCAACCTTAAAGGTATACTTATCGCCCGGCTCTACATCCACGCCATAGTAGATGAATTGCTCAGCAGCGGAATCTGTGTCCTCGATTTTGGCCACAATATTGCTTTCGTTGCCTTCCTCGGGAACAACAGACCACAGGCCATCCAGGTTGCCCCAGCCAGAAGCATCTTCACCCGTCATCTGCGTAGTGGGATTCTTTGAAGGCAACGTTTCAACGGAGCTGTTGGCGAGCAGATTCTCCTTCGAATCGCCTACGACAAAACCCATCTTGTCGCAGAAGAGATCGCACACCATAGCAGTATTTGTGGTGACTTTATACCGAATGGTTTCTGTACCCTCGGGAACCGTATTGGTATTTGTGTACAGTGCCCACGCATCGGTCGCTGTAATCGATTTTGCAATGCTTTTAATAAGGGTTTTCGATGTACCGGAAGTAACAAAGGAAGTATCGCTGGAAAAACATTCCATTGTCAGCTGAACCCTTCCGGATCCCTTGATATAGATGGATGCCTCAAAGGTCTTGCCGGCATCATCCGGTGTGATTGATGTGATGTGTTGATAGTAGCTGGTCGCTACCCCCGTAGAAGCATCCACAAACTTCATGGAATACTCACCATCATAGACATCCTCATTGGTAACCTGCTGGTACACCACATCTTTAACATAGCTACCACCGCCAGTCCAGTCAGGCGGCATTGTCCGCTGAGGATAGGCAGTAATCAGCTTCCGTTCGCCAAATGTGCCGTTTTCGATCAACTCGGGAACGGTGGCGGTGATAATCTCCGACTCAGCCTGGGCCGCAGGCATATCCGGCAGGACGATATAGCCCACCAGCATGGCCACGCACAGCAATAGGGAGATTGCGCGGATCGACAATTTTTTCATTGTGTTCTCTCCTTTTCAAGGATTTTTACTTTACGCCCCGATCTCACAAAAGGGGGATGAGGCAGAACTGATACGGTTATTCAGCAGTACCTTTTGCCAGAATATGTACAAGTTTCCTTCTCTCTATAGATTCTACCATATTCGGGTTCGCCATGCAACCTTTTTTTATCATAATTAATAATTTTATTTGTAAATATTTACCTTATATGTGTAAACGAAAAATCCCTGCCCCATTGCCGGAGCCGCGAGGATGGTTGCAGCATTTTTTGTGGAAAATCGTAATTGTGCTCCACAATAATCATTACGGATTTTCCTTATCCTCTTCCGGTTCAGGCTCATGTTTTTTATACATTTTCAGCAGAAGCCTTGCATTGAAATAAGCAATTGCCGATGCACCGAACATAACCCAGAAAATGCCGGTATAAGCATACAGTTCCGGCAGCATGATCATCAAAATCCAGGGCATCGCATTCAAGCCGACCACGCCAATCGTCTGGAACAGATGCAAAAAGGTCATCAGCAGCGTGTTGTGCAGTGCCGTGCGTGTATTCACATTGTATCTGGCTATCTGAGGAAAGACATGGGCGGTGACGACCATAAGTACCGCCAAAACCACAAGAAACGGAATCCACAAATATTTTGTGGCCGCAGCATCTGCATTGCTCAGCAGGTAGTACCCGTCGATGATCAGCAGCAGGCTTAGAAGGAATATGGGAATCCATATCAGTGTGCTTTGCTTGAAATTGGATACAAACGCTTTAAAAAAGGGCTTGATTACCGCATCATCGGTGTCATCTGCGTACTTGAAAGCAACGGAGTACATAGCCGTTGTGGACGCACCGACGGTGATGATCGGTAGGGAAGTAATGATCCAAAGCAGATTCAGTATGACCAAATTGAAAACTGTTGCCAGAAACTGAACAAACTTGGACTCCAGGTTAAATAATCTATTCATCTTAATTCCTCCATAGGTTTACGGGTTCTGCTCGTTGTCGGTATTATGTGTCACCGCTTCCTTTCTGAATTTGGAAGGTGCAATACCGAAGCGGTTACGGAAGATAACTGTAAAGTATTCCGCATTGTCAAATCCACAAGAGGCACACACCTCTGAGATCGGCATATTGGACTTTTTTAGCAATACGCAAGCATATTGCAACCGTTTTTCCGTAATGTATTCCTTAAATCCGCATCCTGTGATTTCTTTAAAAATTCGGCTGACGGTATAAATAGATGTTTGCAAATAGTCCGCCGCAGAACTCAGACACAACTCGCCGCTTGCATAATTTTGATCTACATAGGCAAGCAATTTGCTGCGCAATTCGCCGGCGTTTTCTTTCGCCGCGTTGGCTTTTGCTGCCTTAATGTCAATCATCACAGTGCGCATCATGTTGTACAAATGCTGGCCATTTGAATATGCCAACAGTTGATTGACCCGTGTGCCGGAGAGCTTGTGTTCGCCTTGAGATAGGATGGTCAGAAAATGATGCAATACCTTCATATGCACAAACCGCTTTAAGGCGGGTTTCATATCCCGGTTAATACGCTCCAAGTCATCCAGGCTGGTAAGTGCATTATCCCAGTCTCCGTTGCCAAGATAGAATACAAAATCCGATACCAAGGTTTGGGGATAGCCCTCCAGTTGTATGTCCTCAGATTTTTCTTTGCACCGATTCGTCAGCAACGCTTCATTATAGGAACTCTGGATGTCAATGACGCTCGTCACCACATTGCCGCAACGGATTTCCGGCACCTGGTTCATTTCGCTTGCGATTGCCTTTTCCAGCTGGTTTCGGAAAGAATCCACATCAATCATCGTTTCGCAAGCGTAGACAAACACCATTTCCGCACGATAGGGCACCATGGTAATAACCAGTTTTCCCTGTGCCTGCTTGGTAAAGGCCTTGCACACCTGTGCCGACTGGGCTGTTGTCATAGGCAACGATGACAGAGCCGCAACAAAACTTCCATATGTATTCGCAGGAAAATGCTTTTCAATACTCTCTGCCTCTGCTCCATGACCGGACAGTAAATCGCCCATGACAAAGGATTCCAATAGCTGATTTAGGTTGGTGATTCGCTCGTCCTGAGCAAACAGGTGGGTGTTGATCAATTCCAGTTCCGAGCCCCTTACTTTTCCGGAACCGATTTTTTTCACGATCCGGCGCACCGGCATGTAGTTGATATACAGCGTCACCGACAACATAATTGCCAATAAAATCACCGTCACCACGATGCCTCCCGCCGCTCGGGTAGTATAGTGGCCAAGTTGCTCCTCAACAGTATTTTTGCTTACACACGTCATGTAGATATAACCGGTTTCCGGCTCTTGACACTTGTAAATCAGCACATCCTCGTTGCTCGCGGGTACATATAATGGCTCAAGATTGCCCTTAAATTCCCGGAACGACGAATCCTTTTCAATTTCAGAGAAGAAGTCGTAGCTGCCAAGAATATGGTTTCCCTCTTTGTCGAAAACGGCGAAATGCTGCCCGTTAGGCACAAACACTTCGCACCATCTTTCAAAGACCCTGTCCCGGATCAGAAAAAAAGCAGTTACCTGTCGCTCTTTTCCGCCGCCTGTTTCCAGCGGTTTGACCACAACCATCTGCTTGACATCGGCTGCAGCGGAGTAGAAAACCCCCGCCTTACTCTCCCCGCCCAACAAAGCAGCAAATTCTTTATTGCTCTGCTCATCGATAGGGAAAATATTATTGCAAACCCCTTCCAGCGTATACCGATAGCCGTTAAATAATGCAATATCCTTCCCTGCGTAATAAATGCCCACGGCACTAACTATCGGACTATCCAGAGCATAATCAGAAAATCTGTTTGCCAATACACCCAGATCGTAACCTTTGACATCTTCCGTAATCAGCCGCAACACTTCTTTATCCGACTGCATGCGGTAGACGCTGGCCGACAAGGTGCTTAAATGCTTATCAAAGGATAACGCCAGCGACTGTACAGAGCGCTGGTAGTAGGCCGTGTTTTCCCGTTGGAATTCCTGATTGGTATTCACAATCATATATAATTGAATACAGATCATGGGGATACAGATCAAACCAACGATAGAGAATATCATTTTATTCAGAAAACTTTTCCCGAAACGGCGTTTGCTTTTCATGTTTTGTTCCCCTTCGTTTTTTGTTTGATTCTCCTCAAAATTCAGAAATACGGATTTGCTATACCGCATTCGCAAATCCGCATTTCACAACTTTGAGATGCAAGCTGAGGAAATCTCTGTAAATTATACCGACTATTCATTAAAAAATCTCATTTTCAGTCTATGAAAAGATAATTGTAACCACCCCCCTTAAAGAGTTTTCAGTCAGGGGGGTGGCAACAAATTTCTTAACTACACAACTGTTGGGGGCGTATTTCTACTTCTCCCCCACTGGGGCCGAAATCAATCGAAACAATTCCGGCTCCGGTTTTTAGATGAGACGTTAAAGTCTCTTATTGCTTAGCCGATATAGCGGTCGTAAGCAGCCTGATAAACGTCTCTCAGGTCCTCATAGCCCATACTTTCCAGACCGCTCAGGTACTCATCCCACTGGGTTTCCAGGTCATACTCACCGACGATAAACTTTGCAGTCCATTCATCAATATAGAGAGCCATATTCGTCCAAGTGTCAAAATATACTTCGGATTCGCTCTCAGTCAAAGTCAACCGGGAAACTTCAAAGATATCAGCCGCATAAGGCAGCGTATTGTTCAGCGTACCCAGGCCCTTGATTTCCATACCAGTGTTGGAATCCTGCACATACAACCAGTCTTCAGTATCGTACAGAGCCAGACAGCCACCCATAGAGTTTGCATTCAGCCAAAGAGAACCGGACTCGTAGCCCTCGTGAGGCAGCATTGTGTAGGTCTTAGCCTCTTTATCCAGGGTAAAGTCCTTGCCTTCTTCACCCAGCCAGAAGGAAATACCGTAAACGGTACCTTCCTCGTTCAGGGGGTTATCAGCGAAAGCATACATGGAGTCGAACCAACGAACCAGCGTGATGATATCTTCCTCGGGCAGGTAAGCGTTGATGCCGTTGTTCTGCCACTGAACCGAATCAGACGCATCGAAGCGCGGTTCGGACTGCCACTGAGAGGTGAGGGGGGACAACAGGGTCATTTCTAATTCGCCGCTTGCAAACTGTGCAGGCGTCATATAAGAAGCACCGGTAGTAATGGCGACATTACCGGCCAGATAGCTGGCTTGTGCATTGGTGCCGTCTTCACTGAAAATCTCAGCGCCGAACTCCATGTAACCCTTGGCCATCATCTCGCGAATATAGGACAGCACACGCTTATACTGTTCTGTATCGGCACCGAATTCTACCTTGCCTGTTTCCGGATTTACATAGTAGACAGTCTTCACCAGTTCACCAAAAGCGGGGAACAGCTGGCAAACCAAACCATTGCTAGTCCGCCAACCCATATTACCGGAGCTATTTGCAGAGATGGGGAAAAAATCTTCATTGTTACTGAAAGCGGTCTTCAGGTCGAACATGCACTGCATCAGCTCATCTGTGGTGGTAGGAACTTCGTCCCAGCCAGCAGCCTTCAAAAAGTCAGTACGCACAAACAAACAAGGGTGGGTAGTGGAAGTTGTACCGATACGGGGCAGAGAATAGATGCCGCCGTCAGGAGCAGCAATGACATCGATAGCCTCGGGATAGGTATTCAAGGCACGAGCAAAGTTGGGCATGTACTCGATATAGTCCAGGAAGTTCACGAAACGACCTGCCATACCCAGTTCATTCCACTTAGCCTTGTCGAAACTACTGGCATAGAAAATAGCGTCGCCATAGTCGCCAGAGGTAACGCTCAACTTCAGTGCATCGCCGGTCATACCTACAATATCGGTTTTGACGCCGGTAACTTCTTCCCAACGGGAAAAGCAGTCACGACTACCAACATTATCTGTACCATCAGCACAAACGATCGTGAAAGTTTTGTCGCAATCCAGGGGGTAGATATCGGCATTCTTGACATCGGTTTGGACGACAGGAACTGACGCCTTGATGATCTCGGAGTCCTCAGTATCGTCAACACAGCCGGACATAACGCCCATGCACATGACCGCGACAAGGATCAGAGCCAAGATCTTTTTAATCTGATTTTTCATTTTATTTCCTCCTTAATTTGTTCATCTTTATTCTGCTGATACCGCCAGGGGATTAACCCTTAACGGAACCGAGCATAACACCCTTCTCAAAATATTTTTGAATGAAGGGATAAATGATAAGCAGAGGTGCCGAAGCTACCACGATTACTGAGTACTTTATCTGGTTTGCAATTCTTGCGTAATATTCTGCCATCTCCGTATTATCCAGTGCGTTTTTGGAAGCTTCCAACAAAATCAGACGCAGAACCATCTGCAGCGGCCACAGGTCTCTTGCTCTGGGCATGTAATACAGTGCGGGGGTAAATGCATTCCAACGCCCAACCGCATAGTACAACATAATAACACTAAGCATGGCCTTGGACAGGGGCAGGACGATTTTCAAGAATGTTTGAAGTACAGAGCAACCGTCGATTTCCGCTGCTTCCTCCAGCTCATGGGGCACACCACTGGCGAAGAAAGTACGGGCAATGATCAAGTTGCTTGTCGTAACTGCACCGGTCAGAGGGAATACCCACCAGTTGTTCAGCAATCCCAGATCTTTGATCAATGTGTACATCGGAATCAAACCGCCGGAAAAGTACATGGTGATCACGAGCATTTTCATCACAATGCCACGGCCCATCAAATCCTTTTTGGACAGGGCATAAGCTGCGGGAATCGTCAGCAGCATATTAACGCTCACACCCACAATGGTGTACCACAGGGTATTCCAGTAGCCCAACATAATCGCATCGTTTTCAAAGACCATTTTGTAGGAATCCCAGCTAAAACCAACGGGATAGAGCCACACTTTGCTCAGTGCGACCATATTGGGATCAGAGATAGAGCTGATCAACACCAAATAAATGGGGTATGCGCAAATCAATACGCACAGAATAATGACAATATGAACAATTGTCTCAAAAATACCGTCCGTCAAGGACTCTTTGACTCTCATATTCTTCTTCATAAGATCCTCCTTAGAACAGACTGGTTTCAGAAACCTTTGCACTAATTTTGTTGACAACCAAAAGCATGATCAAATTGACAACATTGGTAAACAGACCTACGGCAGTAGCATAACCGTAGTCACCGCTAACCAAACCCTGGTAGTACACATAAGTAGAGATAACTTCTGCTTTCGCGACGTTCAGATTGTTACGCATCAACAGCACCTTATCCGCACCGACACTCATAATATGACCCATTCTCATAATAAGCATAATGACGATGGTGGGCAAAATGGTGGGTATGTTAATATGCCAGATTCGTTGCAGACGGGATGCACCGTCCAGCTTCGCCGCCTCATGCAGACCGGGGTCAACACTGGACAAGGCTGCTACATAAACGATACAGCCCCAGCCTAAACCTTGCCAAACGCCTGACCAAACATACATATGGGGGAATGCGTCCTCCGAAATCATAAACGGATAGGGCTCTCCACCCAAAGCTTCAATGATGTGATTAACCAAACCATACTGCGAGGAGAAGAACAAATTCAGCATGCTGACCAAGACCACCACAGAGATAAAGTGGGGTGCATACATGATCGTCTGTGCGAATTTCTTAAACTTCGGGCTGCGCAGTTCGTTGAAGCACAGTGCGAGTATAATCGGCAGAGGGAATGTGGCCAGCGTATAGAAAGAAAGTGTCAAGGTGTTCCGGATCAGCCGCCAGAAATACGGTGATTCGAAGAACTTGATAAACCACTTCATGCCAACCCATTTGCTCTCCCAGATGGACGTGACACCGTTGTAACGCTTAAAAGCGATTACGATACCACCCATAGGTACATAGTGGAAAATGATAAACCATGTTACCATTGGAAGGATAAAGATGTACAACCAGTAGTACCGCTTGATACACTGTGCCAGTCTGTGCCCGAAGGTTTTGTTTGCACTGGGTTCCAAGCGTTCCCCTTGTGCAACTTTACGGGGTGTTTTCTTTTGCTGTGTGCTGATTTGATCCATCGTTGCATATCTCCCTTTCTGAGGAATTCAAATATCCTCTGATATTATAGCAGTCATTTCCAATTATATCAAGCTATTTTTTTTGCTTTTTTACCATGATTATTTTTGCGATTTTAGGCAACATGCTATTTTTCGACACTCCGTTTTATGCATTTTTACCAATGTGCCGTTTTTGTAAATCATAACCACCGGCCGGTGGTTTTCTTTGCACAAAAACAGACCCTTCGGTCTCCCGAAGGGTCAAGTGATTTATAGCAGCTTGCTCAGTTCTTGCATATACGCCTCCCGGGTCGCACCGGTGGCATCGCCTGTGACGCAGACCTCGCATTTGTCCAGAGCCTGTTCCAGCCGCTGTGCCGCATCCTGACGGCAGATATGCCGCAGAAGCATGACTGTGGCACGGAGAATGCTGGTTGGGTTTACATAATCTTGTAGTCCCTCTGCGATCATCCGGGGAGCTGATCCGTGGATGGCCTCAAACATGGCGTAGCGGTCACCAATATTGGCACTGCCCGCACTGCCCACGCCGCCCTGCAGCTGGGCTGCCTCGTCGGTGATGATGTCGCCGTACAGGTTGGGCAGAACTACCACCTGGAAACCGCTGCGAATGGCAGGATTCACCAGATTGGCCGTCATGATGTCGATGTACCAGTCATCGGCAGTAATCCCGGGGTAATTCTCGGCAACCTGATGGCAGATTTCCGTAAATTTACCGTCGGTCTTCTTCATGATGTTGGCCTTGGTGACAATGCTCACCCGGGTCTTGCCGTTTTGCTTGGCGTAGTCAAAGGCCGCTTTGGCGATCCGGCGTGTACCGAAATCCGTAGTCACCTTGAAATCCACTGCCATGCCTGGCAAATTCACGCCCCGGCTACCCAAAACATACTCTCCCTCGGTGTTTTCCCGATAGAAGATCCAGTCGATCCCCTCTTCCGGAATGGACACCGGCCGCACATTGGCGTACAGATCCAGTTCCCGGCGGAGTGTCACATTGGCACTCTCCATAGTGCCGCCCATGGGGGTAGTGGTGGGGCCTTTCAAAAGCACGTCACAGGATTTGATTTCGGCCAGTACATTCTCCGGAACGGACTTGCCCAAAGCCAGTCGGTTCTCGATGGTCAGACCCTCGATCTTTTTCAGAAGGATCTTACCGCTTGCGATCTCATCTGCCAGCAGCGTACGCAAAACCTGCTCTGCTTCGGTCATAATCAGAGGACCAATGCCGTCGCCGTCGATGATGCCCACAGTGACTGTCTCCATTTTGGAGAAGTCCTTTTTCGTTCCATCCGCGTTGGCAATACGCTGTTGCTGTTCCTCTAAAAGTGTACGAAACGCCTCACAGGCTTGTTGTATGTCCATTACAATCCACCCTCTCCGATGTATTTCAGCAGACCGCCGGCCAGCAGAATGCTTCTCTGCCGCATGGTCAGATCACACCGCAATGTGATCTTCTTTGCTCCCGCTGTAGCCGTCAGAATGCCCTCTTCCATGCCCTTATGGATGTTTTCCAAAGTCAAGGCACAGCCCTGCTCCAAAGCGTCATAATCCGCCGCATTTTCCAAAGTCAGGGGCAAAATACCGGCGTTGATCAGGTTTGCCACGTGGATCCGGGCGAAACTCTTGGCGATGACACAGCGTACGCCCAGATACATGGGCACCAACGCCGCATGCTCCCGGGAAGAACCCTGGCCGTAGTTTTCACCGCCCAAGATGATGCCGTTTTCCGTCGCCTTTGCCCGCTCCGGGAACGCAGGATCGCAAACCTCAAAGCAGAATTTGGACAGGAAGGGAATATTGGAGCGATAGGGCAAAATCTTCGCACCGGCGGGCATGATATGGTCGGTGGTGATGTTGTCACCCACTTTCAGCACCACTTGCCCGGCAATGCTGTCTTCCATGGTCTTGCCCACGGGAAATTCCTTGATGTTTGGCCCACGAAGCACCTGGGCGGACTTGGCCGCTTCTTCATCCAGGGGCATCAGCACACCGGAATCGTCGATGGTGAACTGCTCCGGCATGGTGATGGCAGGTTGTACATCCAAGGTCATGGGATCGGTGATGTAGCCACGCAAAGCGGAGGCTGCCGCCGTCTCCGGAGAAACCAGGTACACCTGTCCGTCCCGGGTGCCGGAACGGCCAAGGAAATTTCGGTTAAAGGTGCGCAGGCTGACGCCGCCGGAATTGGGAGAGAAGCCCATGCCGATACAAGGGCCGCAGGCACATTCCAAAAGCCGGGCACCGCTGGCCAGGATGTCTTCCAACGCACCGCACTTTGCCAGCATGGACAGAACCTGCCGGGAACCGGGAGAAATGGACAAGCTCACATGGGGTGCGATCTTTTTGCCTTTTAGAATGGCTGCCACTTTCAGCAGGTCTGCCAAAGAGGAATTGGTACAAGAGCCGATGCAAACCTGGTCCACCTTGATCGCATTCAGTTCTGCCACAGTCTTTACATTATCGGGGCTGTGGGGGCAAGCGATCCGGGGCGTCAATGCGGAAAGATCAATGTCAATGACGCGGTCGTAAACCGCATCCTCATCGGCAAAAATGGGGGTGTAGTCCCCTTCCCTACCCTGTGCCGCCAGGAAGGCCTTGGTCACGTCGTCAGCCGGGAAAACAGAGGTGGTCGCACCCAGCTCCGCACCCATGTTGGTGATGGTTGCACGTTCGGGAACGCTCAGTGCCGCAACGCCGGGGCCGCCCCATTCGATGATAGCACCCACGCCGCCCTTGACGCTGAGGATCCGCAGAATTTCCAAGCTGATGTCCTTGGCTGTTACGCCACCGTGCAAAGAACCTGTAAGGTTCACCCGGAACATCTTGGGCATTGTGATATAGTACGCACCGCCGCCCATGGCCGCCGCCACGTCCATGCCGCCGGCACCAAAGGCCAGCATGCCCAGACCGCCGGCGGTGGGGGTGTGGCTATCAGAGCCGATGAGGGTCTTGCCGGGCTTGCCAAACCGCTCCAAATGCACCTGATGGCAGATGCCGTTGCCGGGACGGGAGAACCGCACACCGTACTTGGCCGCCACAGTCTGTAAATATTGGTGATCGTCGGCGTTTTCAAAGCCGCATTGCAACGTGTTGTGATCTACATAGGCAATGCTCAGCTCCGTCTTCACCCGGGGAATGTTCATGCCTTCCAGGGCCAGATATGCCATGGTGCCGGTGGCATCCTGGGTCAGAGTCTGGTCAATACGCAGTGCCACTTCGCTTCCGGGAGTCATATCCCCCGACAGCAAATGTGCAGCAATGATTTTTTGTGCGATGGTCTTACCCATTTTGATAGCACCTCTCAATCATGTTCTTTTTTGCCCGTTCAATGTGCTCGGTAGTCAGCTGTGCTGCCAGTTCTGCGTCTCCGGAGAGGATGGCGTTACAAATCGCCTTATGCTCCTGAATAGAGCGGCTCTGCCGATTCTTGTCTTCAATGGATATTCTGCGGTAACGCTGGGTTTTTCTGTGCAGAGGGATCAGCGAATCCCGCAAAACAGGCCGATTTGACAAATGGTAAATGGCATCGTGGAACTTGTCGTCCATTTTCCGCAGATTTTCGGCATCTTGCTTTTCAAAATAGAAGTCCTGCAGCTGGCTGATTTGCTGCAACTCTTCCCTGCCCGCGTCCGTCAGATTTTTTGTGGCATGGTAGGCGGCCAGGCCCTCAATACGCTGGCGGATCTCCATAATGTCCACCAGGTCTTCCATGGTAATACCCAAAACCACAGAGCCCTTGCCGGTTTCTGCAATCAGCCGCTCCTGTTCCAGTCGACGCAATGCCTCCCGGATGGGGGTGCGGCTCACGCCCAACTGTTCCACCAGTTTCAACTCCGTCAATATCTCTCCCCGGGGATATACGCCGGTGATGATATCCTGTTCCAGCTTTTCAAAAACCTGAGTTGCCAGGGAAATCGATTTAAATTCTGCCATCGTGTACCTCCTGTCAGACGTGGAAACGGCCCGGGGCCAGTTCCTCGATCTTCTCTTCCAGCTCCAATCTGGACATCATGGTTTGCCGTTCCTGTTCATACTGTTCATCCACCCAAGCTTTCAGGGCAATTACCAATGGATCGTTTTTGGCGATCTCCTGTTCGCCGCTCAGGTGATAATTGCCATTGATCCAGTAGGCAATGCCGGCCAGGCCGGAAGTTTTGCTGACTTCCACCGTAGCTTTCCGATTCAAGAGCTTTTCTGTGTCGAAAATGGTATAGATCTCCGCATCTTTCAGCAGACCGTCCGCATGGATGCCCGCCCGGGTGGAATTGAAATTCCGGCCCACGAAGGGGGTCATCACCGGGATGTCGTAGCCGATCTCATTTTGGAAATACTCGGCGATCTCCGTAATGACGGTGGGATCCATGCCGTCCATAGAACCACGCAAGGATGCGTATTCAAAAACCATGGCCTCCAAAGGAATATTGCCGGTACGCTCGCCAATACCCAACAAAGAACAGTTGACCGCACACGCACCGTACAGCCATGCGGTAGAAGCATTGGCAACTGCTTTATAAAAATCATTGTGACCGTGCCATTCCAGACACTCGCTGGGCACATCGGAGTAGTGTTGCAGGCCATAAATGATACCTGCAACGCTGCGGGGCATGGCCGCTTCGGTATACGGCACGCCGTAACCCATGGTGTCACAGGCACGGATCTTCACAGGGATGCCAGCTTCCTGGGAAAGCCGTTGCAGTTCATTGACGAAAGGCACAACAAAACCGTAGAAATCCGCCCGGGTGATATCCTCCAAATGGCAGCGGGGCACTACACCGGCTTCAAAGGCGTCCTTGATGGTACCCAGGTAATGATCCAATACCTGCTGACGGGTCATTTTCATTTTCTTAAAAATATGGTAGTCACTGCAACTGACCAAAATACCCGTTTCCTTGATGCCCAGATCCCGAACCAGGCGGAAATCCTCCTTGCTGGCACGGATCCAGCTGGTGATCTCCGGGAATTTCAGACCCAGTTCCATACACTTCTCAACCGCTTGACGGTCCTTCTTACTATAAATAAAGAATTCTGTCTGACGGATGATGCCGTAGGGGCCGCCCAGTTTGGACAGTAGTTTATAGATATTCACGATCTGGTCAACTGTGTAGGGTTCTACGGACTGCTGACCGTCACGCAAAGAGGTGTCGGTGATCCAGATCTCCTCCGGCATGTTCATAGGCACCCGTCGGTGGTTGAACGCCACCTTGGGTGTAGTTCCATAATCATAGATTTCCCGGTGCAGATTGGGCTCTGCCACATCCTGCAAAGAATACTTGTAGGATTTCTGCTCCAACAGGTTGGTTTTTCCGGAAATTTCGAGCATAGTGCGTCCTCCTTTATGGGTTCTTGTATAATTGTATACAATTATACATCCGTATGTGTATTTGTCAATCCCCTATTGGAAATTTTATCGGTATCGGCATACAAAAAGCACCGCATCAGCGGTGCTTTTGGGGTTTCATTTTTTCTATCAGTCTGCGGATGCGAACATTGTTACCTTTCATGTCCCCGAAATACAGGGATATAACCGTTCCAAACAAGGTAAATCCAATAGCCGCCAAGCCCATGGGAAGGGATGTTATGGTGCAGTCTTGTTCCATGACCACCGTTGGAATAATGGCCAGGAACATTCCGAAAATAACGGAAAACGTTCCGGTATAGGCTTTCCTGATCAGCAAGTTCATCACAAAGGATATCGCCAAAGCGCCCACAATCAGTCCACCCGCGGCAGGAATGAGGATCTGCAAATTGAAATCTGCCAGAGAGCTGACATATAATTCATAGAGTCCAAATGCGGACATGATCGCCGCACTGTCCACGCCGGGAACGATGGACGAACCGGCTACCGCCACGCCCAGCAAAACAGATTGAGCAAGATTGGGCTCGGTCACCGTCGGGAACAAATGACGGTTGAATCCAAACAGGAAAAATCCCACCGCCGCCGCGGCCACGATCACCAAATAATACCGTTTCCGGAATCCATTCTTCCGAACTTCCCGGTAAAAGAGCGGAATGGTGCCAAGGATCAAGCCCAGAAAAGCGTAGCGGGTCTGGAATTCATAGTTTTCCAGTAGAAAATCCACCACTTTGCTAAACAGCAGAATACCGATACCTAAACCCATCAGCAGAGGGAGCAGGAATTTGATGTTGGTCTTGAAATTTTTGAACAGCGTGCCGATTGCATTAACGGTTCGCTCGTATAATCCCAGAACAACCAGCAAAACGCTGCCGCTGAGGCCCGGAGCAATGCCGCCAATGCCGGCCACGAGACCTTTAAAGAAGTTTTTAAGGAACGTCATATTCTGACACAACCTTTAATCAGCTATTTTTCATAACCACCATGTCCACGCAGTCACCTACGTGCTCGCAGGCATCCGCACAGTTTTCCAGGCGGTTGTAAATTTCTCTCCAGGAAATGATGTCCAGTGCATTGTCGCACCGCTCAGGCAGCAGCATGGTGGCGTTGATATACAGTGCGTCACACACTTCTTCACGATGGCTCAGCTCAATGATCATCTCATGGAGCTTTTGAGGTTTCTTGAAGTTGATGAACTCAACCAGCATTTCTTTCATTAACGTACAGCACTCCGTAATTCGCTGAGCGAATTCCACGGCCTCAGGCACCACAGTCTGAATCCGGTACATATAGAAAGCCTGCAGCACTTCTTCAATGCTGTCGGTAACATCGTCGATGTTCTGGCTGATGAGGGCCAAGTCTTCCCGGTCAACAGGGGTCACGAAAGCCTTTGCCAAAGCGGCGGACATCTCGTGCTTCTTGGTATCGCCGGCATGCTCATGCTCATGCATGGATTTCAGCATATCTTTCAGGCTATCGGGCTGATAATTGGACAGGCACTCCACCAAATAATTGGCTGCCTTGCAGGAACACTCCGCAGATGCAACCAGATTCTCAAAATACAAACGATCTGCTTTTGCCATAATGATTTCCTTTCTGTTCTATCAAAATCACGGATTACAGGAACAACCACATAAACAGCTTGGTCATCAGAAAACTGATCAGACCGCAACCGGGGAAGGTCAGCACCCAGGTCAGGCACATTTCCTTCACCACGCCCAAATTGATGGCTTTGATACTCTTCACCGCACCAACGCCCATGATTGCCGTGGTCTTTGCATGGGTGGTGGAAACGGGCAAGCTCAAAAGTGAGCAAAGGAGCAAGGACGTGGATGCGGACAGGTCTGCGGAGAAGCCTTGATACTTTTCCAGCTTTACCATGTCCATACCAACGGATTTGATGATCTTCTTGCCGCCGATGGCGGTACCCAGAGCCATAATCACCGCACACAGGATCATGATCCATGTGGTCGGCTGCATTCCGCTGGGAATTGCTTGACCTTGGGACATAAACAGGCACAAAATGATGATGCCCATAAATTTCTGGCCATCCTGTGCACCGTGCATAAATGCGGAATAGGCCGCACCGGCAATTTGTGCATACTTAAAGACCGGTTCCGTCTTTCGCCGCTCCACATTATAAAAAAGCTTCGTGACCAGTTTGCATACCAGCCAGCCCAAACCGAAGCCCAATGTGACGGAAATCACGATGCCGTACAGCACCTTGACCCATTCCGCACCGTTGACACCTGCCAGACTGCCATGGAGTGCAATGGCACTGCCGGTCAGACCGGCAATCAGTGCGTGGCTCTCACTGGTGGGGATTCCGAAGAAGAAGGCCACAGTCGCCCATGTGACGATTGCAAACATTGCCGCACTTAGGGCCACAATTGCTTCCTTGGGATCCGTACCGAAGTCCACCATTTTGGTGATCGTCTCCGCCACCTTGGGGCTGAGCAGCGTCATCACATACACGCCCAGAAAATTAAAGACAGCTGCCATGACTATGGCCGCCCGGGCGGACATGCAGCGGGTAACCACGCAGGTAGCAATGGCGTTGGGTGCATCCGTCCAGCCGTTGACCAAAATGACACCCAAGGTCAGTGCCACAGCAATGAACAAAAGGGGATTTGCTGTCATTTGGCTCCAAAAATATTGTATTGATAAGTCCATCCTTCGTCCTCCGGTACGACTTGCCGGCTCCGGCAATTGGATTCTTTCTTCATTTTAACATGAAATTTTGTCATTGTCTACCATATTTCTTTCCAGGAAAATACTCTGTTTATTTTGTCCAATCCCAAGCAGCGGCACCAAGGATAGTTATTCAAAAAATGGACATTCTAGGCATGTTAACAGTTCCTTAATAATACAATCCACGGGAAAGTGTTTACAAATTTAATATTTTAGTGTATATTAGTTAGCCTAACAGGGAAGATCTTCTTCATTTGATTTTCCATTGTCAATGAAACCGTAAAGGAAAGGATTTAAAATGAAGCATTATCTGGAAACCGTTGAAGCGGTATTCAAGGAAGTGCAATCCAGCGAAGCAGGTCTGACCTCCCAGGAGGCCGCTGCCAGACTGGAACGCAACGGCAAAAACAAACTTGCCGAGGCAAAAAAGGATTCCATGCTCACCCGATTCTTCAATCAGATGAAGGATCCGATGATCATAATCCTGTTGGTAGCCGCTGTGATCTCCGCTGTAACCGAGATCATCGAAGCCGGCCACTTCGTCACCCCCACCGACTCCATTATTATTTTGGCGGTGGTGCTGATCAACGCTGTACTGGGCGTTGTGCAGGAAAGCAAGGCAGAAAAAGCGGTAGAAGCATTGCAGAAAATGTCCGCCGCCACTACCAAGACCCTCCGGGACGGCAAGGTCGTCCTTGTCAAGAGTGAGGATCTGGTTGTGGGCGATGTGATTCTTTTGGATGCCGGCGATGCCATCCCCGCAGACTGCCGGATCATCGAATGTGCCAGCATGAAAATTGAAGAAGCTGCTCTGACCGGTGAATCCGTCCCCGTAAACAAGCTGATCCAGGCTCTGACTCTTGGCGAAAATAAGGGCATGGAAGTCTCTCTGGGCGACCGGAAGAATATGGCCTATATGGGCTCTACTCTGGTCTACGGACGTGGCAAGGCCGTTGTGGTTGCCACCGGTATGGACACCGAAATGGGCAAGATCGCCGATGCCATCGCCCAGGCAGAAGACGGCAAGACCCCCTTGGAGATCAAGCTGGAAGAGCTGTCCCGGGTGCTGACCAAGCTGGTCATTGGCGTGTGTGTGATTATTTTTGGCTACAACATCGTTACCCAGTATTTCCTGGGTGGAGAGGGCGTACAGTTCTTTGACGTGGCCCTTCACTCCTTTATCACCGCCATTGCATTGGCAGTTGCTGCCATTCCGGAAGGCCTTGTGGCAGTTATGACCATTGTGCTTTCCATCGGCGTGACCAACATGTCCAAGAAAAACGCCATTATCCGCCGGATGACCGCTGTGGAAACTCTGGGCTGTACCCAGATCATCTGCTCTGACAAGACCGGCACGCTGACCCAAAACGTGATGACCGTTGTGGATCATTACGCTCCCGATGAAATCAAACTGGCCACCGCCATGGCTCTTTGCACCAATGCCGAAGTGGACGAGGACGGCAAGGGCACCGGCGAGCCGGACGAAGTGGCACTGATCAACTACGCCGCTTCTCTGGGACTTACCAAGGCCGCTCTCTCTGCCGCCAATCCCCGGGTGGGCGAAGTTCCCTTTGACTCCGGACGGAAGATGATGTCCACCGTCCATGAAGTAAACGGCAAGTTCATCCAGTATACCAAGGGTGCACCCGACGAGATCCTGAAAAAATGCACCCACGCTTATGTAGACGGTCAGGTTGTGGCTTTGACCGAGGAACTGCTGAACAAAGCCGCGGAAGAAAACATCCGCATGGGCAACAAAGCACTCCGGGTATTCGCTGTGGCTTACAAGGAATATGATGCCGCACCCGCCGAGTATGAAGCAGCCGCTTTGGAGAACAATATGATCTTCATCGGCCTCACCGGTATGATCGACCCGGTTCGTCCCGAAGTCAAGGATGCCATCATCGAGTGCCGCTCCGCCGGCATCAAGCCCATTATGATCACCGGCGACCACATCAACACCGCCAAGGCCATCGCCCGGGAGCTGGGCATTCTGACGGATGATTCCCAGGCGATGATGGGCAGCGACATCGACAAGTACACCGACGAAGAATTCGCCGCAATTGTGGAAAACATCTCCGTCTACGCCCGTGTGCAGCCCGAACACAAGACGAGAATCGTCAACTGCTGGCGTGAGAAGGGCTATATCACCGCCATGACCGGCGACGGTGTCAACGACGCACCCTCTATCAAGTCCGCTGACATTGGCGTGGGCATGGGTATTACCGGCACCGACGTCACCAAGAATGTGGCTGACATGGTTCTGGCTGATGACAACTTCGCCACCATCGTCTCCGCCGTCGGCGAAGGCCGCCGGATTTACGACAACATCCGCAAGGCCATCCAGTTCCTGCTGGGCTCCAATCTTTCCGAGGTGCTGTCCATCTTCTATGCGACCATCATGGGCTTTACCATTCTGGAAGCTCCCCACCTGCTGTTTATTAACCTGGTAACAGACTCCATCCCCGCCCTGGCGTTGGGTCTGGAAAAGCCGGAACAGAACATCATGCACCGCAAACCCAGAGGCAAAAACGACGGCATCTTCGCCGGCGGTTTGGGTGTGGACGTGGCATATCAGGGTTTCCTTGTGACGCTTCTGACTGTCATTGCGTTCTATATCGGTGAATATCTGGAAACCGGACATCTGCTTCTGAGCAATATCCCCAACAGTGCAGAGGGCATGACAATGGCCTTCTTTACCATGGCCATGTGTGAGATTTTCCACTCCTTCAACATGCGTTCTCAGCGGCACAGTGCCGTTGGTATGGTCTTTAAGGGCCACCACAACTGGGCACTGTACGGTGCAATGCTGGGCTCCTTCCTGCTGACCACCGCCGTTGTAGAAATCGATTTCCTGTCCAATCTGTTTGGCTTCACCCACTTGGGCTTGGAGCAGTACCTGATCTCCTTGGGTCTGGCATTCCTCATCATCCCCCTGGTTGAGATCATCAAGCTGCTGCAAAAGAAATTCGGCAAACCCCACGACTGATATACAAAAAGCCTCGCCATTCGGCGAGGCTTTTGCCTTCCCCCAGGGGAAGGCTTTGGGTTTTCGTCACAAAAGGCTTGCATATTTTTGCCGCTCATGGTAAGATACTTATGCCACACAAGTTTATATTTTGTCCTTTTGGGGATTGTGTTTTTATTTCGGTAAAAACACATTCTCCTATTTTGGCATCCCCAAAGGACGGTCAAACTTGTGTGGCGCAAGCAGGAGTTGTGTTTTTCGTGCGCAGCTTCGGCTGCGCACTTTTTATTTTAAGGAGATAAAGAAATGGAAAATGAACATTTTTATGAACCGGGCAGACGTATCCCAAAATCTCTCAACGAATGCGTTGCTGCATACCCCGTAGCAGAGGATCTGTATCACTGGGCAGATCGCCTAAAAACCTTGGGAGAAATAGTGTGTGGTATTCTTATTATCTACGGGATCTTTGATGTGGTAGCCACCTCTATCGCTGCAGGATTGGTGGACAAGGGAGCTGGCTTTATTACTTTTCTGACTTCCATAATACCTTGGGTATTGTATGTCTTTATTGCGTATTGCGTATACCATGTATTGTCGGTATTGCTTGAAGCACTGGCAACGACAATACAGTGTAAAGTTATCGCCACTAAGGTTGCCCTTTATAATGCCAATCAAAAAGCGGATGATTTAACACAAGGTACACCTGATATACCCAATACATAAGCAAAAGCCTCGCCGGATGGCGAGGCTTTTTTGTGCGGGCGGCAGGTTGCCACCCCTACATTTTTGTTTATTTCAATTCCCACTGCTTGATCTGGCTGGACTTTTCGTAAAGCCGCAGGTAGCTATCATAGCGGGTGGGTTCGATCTCCCCTGCTGCCAGTGCGGCCGTCACAGCACAGCCCGGTTCTTTCCGGTGGGTACAGTCATGGAACTGGCACTTGCCGATGTACGGTCCGAAATCAGCGAAAGCATATTGGAGATTCTCTTTCAGAATGACCTCCATCATGTCCGTGTCGAAAGAGGAAAATCCGGGCGTATCCGCAACATATGTTCCCTCTCCCAGGTCATACAGCTCCACATGGCGGGTGGTATGCCGTCCGCGGCCCAATTTCTCGGACACTTCTCCGGTGGCCAGGGCCAGCTGCGGACACAGACGGTTCAAAATGCTGCTTTTGCCCACACCGGAATTTCCGGTAAAGGCTGTGAGTTTCCCTTTGATCAGCTCCCACAGCTGCTCCACACCCTCGCCTGTCTCGGCACTGGTGCAGATCACCGTAAAACCGGCATTGCGGTAAATACGTTCCAAATCAATAGCCGGATCCAGATCGCACTTATTGATGCACACATATACCGCCACTTCCTGGTCGCCGGCAATGGCGGCAACCCGGTCGATCAAAAACGGCTCCGTAATGGGGTTGACATTAGCGGCAAACACCACCAACGCATCCACATTGGCCACCGCGGGACGGACGAAGCAGTTCTGCCGGGGCAGAATCTTCTCCACCATACCCTTGCCGTTTTCCACAGAAATCTCTACCATGTCGCCGGTCAAGGGGCTGTTGCCCTCTTTACGCAGAACGCCACGTGCACGGCAGGAGATCACCTGATCCCCTGAGCGCACATCGTAAAATCCGCTGATGGACCGGACGATCCGGCCCGTTTTCTTTTCATTCATTCCCAATTACAGCCCCAACTCATCATCTGAAAAGTCCACCTGGAACGTCCAGGTTGTGGGCACTTCGCCATCCAGCTTGGCGGTGAAGGTTTCCAGACCTTCTCCGTAGAGTCTGACTTCCACAGATACCGTTCCGGCAAATACTTGCCGCTCTGCCACCAGTTCTGTACCCTTCCAGATCGTCAAGATGCAATCCGCTTCCGGCGGTTGTTCAAACACCACTGGGATTACCACTGCCACAGAATTGTCCGGCTCGGGAGTGGGCGTGTCGCCGCCGGTAGAGGGCATTCCCTTGGAGACTTTCAAAATGATCTGGGTATTGATATCCACTTCAATGCCTTCTGCAATAGACTGATCTACCACAGTACCAGCCGGTTCTTCGCTTTCGATCTCCTCAAAGACCAAATTGTTGAACTGGGAACCGACCATGATCTGCTCCGCCACAGTACGGTTTCTGCCCACAACGCCGGGTACTTTTGCCGTCTGTTTCAGCGGGCCGGTGCTGATCCACATATAAACGGTCTGACCTTTTTCCAAGGGTTCTCCGTCCACGGGATCGGTGCGAATTACACAACCTTTTTCCACTTCGCTGCTGTTTTCCATCTTGGACAGGAATTGCAGATCGATATCCATGGCCTTCAAGAAGTCAATGGCCTGCTGCTGGGGTACGCGGGTCAGGTCCACCATCACCTTTTCCTCAGGCTGGGGGCCCAGGCTGACCACAACACGAACGGTATCACCCTTTGCCATTTGCTTGTTGGCAACGGGAGTCTGTTCCATGATCTCACCTTTTTCATATCGATCGCTATACTGCTTATTGCTGATCTCCACCCGCACATCGCCGTAATCCTTGTTTTCATCGTAGATCTGTCCCACCAGATTGGGTGCGTTGATCAGTTCGTCAGAAGATCCGCCGCCAAAGAGGGCGATGCACAGCAGTACAATGGCGATCACGGCCACAACACCGCAGGCGATGATGGCAACCGTAGCCACCTTGCTCCGTTCTTCCTTTTCCTCGATGATCACTTCTTTTTGCCGGACAGGTTTTCTGGCCGGAGCAGCAGAAGCACTACCGGAAGCAGACCGCTGTCTGGGCGGTGTTGTTCTTGCCGCAGTGCGTTCCGCCACAGTTTTGGGCATGGGCATGGTTTCATCCATATCCCGCTTCGGCGGTTGCAGACGGGTAGCCGCATCCATATCCGTATTGGGATTGTTGTAATCAAACAGAATTGTAGGATTCTTGCGGAATTCGTCCAGATCTGTCAGCAATGCACCGGCAGATGGGTACCGATCTCCCGGATTCCGGGACATGGCACGAACGATGATCTGTTCCAAACCGCCGGGCACATTGGGATTGAGCATGGACGGCAATGTTGCCTTGCCGTTGATGTGCTGAATGGCCACCGACACCGGTGTTTCTCCATCGTACGGAGGGCGTCCTGCGGTCATCTCATACATCACCACGCCCAGAGAGTACAGGTCGGACCGATTGTCCACCTGGCCACCCTTGGCCTGTTCCGGGGAAATATAATGCACAGAACCAAGTGCTTCCTTGGTCAGGGTATTGCTCTCAGACATGACCCGGGCAATGCCGAAGTCCGTCACCTTCACTGAGCCGTTTTTCAGCACCATCACATTGTGAGGCTTGATATCCCGGTGAATGATGCCCCGGCTGTGGGCGTGATCCAGTGCTTTGGCGATCTGAATAGCAAAATGCAGGGTCTCTTTCCAGTTGAGGGTTCCCTTTTTCTCCATATATTGCTTCAATGTGATGCCATCGATCAGCTCCATGACAATGTAATCCGCCTCATCGGTGGTGGAAACGTCATAAACCGACACGATATTCGGATGACTGAGCATGGCAACAGCCTGGCTTTCCGCATGAAAGCGACGGCGGAATTCCTCGTCCTTTGTATACTCCGCACGCAAGATCTTGATGGCCACCAAGCGGTTCAGCCGATGGCAACGGGCCTTATACACCACTGCCATACCGCCTGTACCGATCACTTCCAGTATCTCATATCGGTTATCCAGTAACCGACCGATATATTTATCCATATCCATTTAAGTATCTCCTCTCTATACCAGCTCAGATCTGAACCAGCACACAGGTCACATTGTCCGGTGCGCCCCGATTTTTGGCGATATCCAGCAATTGCTGACAACATTTGTCCTTTTCCTCGCCGTGGACTACTTCAAACAGAATCTCTTGCTCGTCCATAATATTGGTCAACCCGTCGGAACACAGCAACAGGTAATCGCCCCGTTCCAGATCCAAATGGAACAGGTCCGATTCCGCGATGGTCTCCGTACCGATGGCACGGGTGATGTAGTTCTTGCCGGGATAGTTTCTGGCTTCTTCTCTGGTCAATTCTCCCCGCTGTACCATCATTTCAACCACGGAATGATCCACAGTGATCCTGGAAATGCCACCTTCGTTGATCCGGTAAGCACGGCTGTCGCCCACATTCACCACGGTGACTTCCCGCTCTGTGACCAGCATCGCCACCAATGTGGTACCCATGCCGGAAAACTCTGCAAACTGTTTTCCCTGGTCAAAAACGGTAAAGTTGGCCAGCTTGACCGCGGCTTGAAGCATTTGGTCGATCTGTGCCTGCTCCATGCCTTCCATCCAGGTCCTGCGGATCTCATCCACAAAAACCTCTGCCGCCAGTGCACTTGCCACATTGCCGGACTTAGCACCACCCATGCCATCGCAAACCAGGCACAGGAGGGTATTTTTGTCCAGTTTTTCAATTTGATAGGTGTCTTGGTTCTGTTCACGGACGCAACCGGCATCCGTAATTGCCCAATACTGCATATCCTTTCACTCCTTTCGGGTGATGGAGCCTTATTGTCTTTCAGGCTCCTTTTGCTCTTTTGTATATTTTCTTCTCAGTTGACCGCAAGAGGCGTCGATATCGCCGCCCAGGGTTCTGCGAACCGTTGCGGTGATGCCGGCATCTTCCAGGGTTTTCTGAAATTTGGCCACCGCATTGCGGGAACTGGGTTTTAACGGACTTTCTTCCACATTGTTGAGCGGAATCAGATTCACGTGGGCGGCGATTCCGTTCAACTTTTTTGCAAGAAGCTCTGCAATCTCGCGAGTATCATTCACATCCCCGATCATGGCATATCCAAAAGAAATCCGTCTGCCGGTTTTTTCGTAGTAGGAGCGGCAGCTGTCCAGCAGCGTCTGCACATTATACTTACGGTTCACGGGCATGATGGTGCTTCGCACTTCATCGG
>JAZOBY010000046.1:0-8287 GCA_045596215.1 Faecousia sp. | reverse complement strand
GCTTAAACAATCCATTTATTGTCCAAGGTGTTATTTTCGTTCGTCTCACATTATTCAATTTACAAGGTACAGATGCCAACCCGTCGCGTGGTTAGCTTGCTTATTCTAGCACATCATTTTGCCCATGTCAAGAACTTTTTTTCATTTCTTGAAAAGTTTTTTCGAATTGTGCCGAAGCCGCTTTTGCTTGCGGTGCTCGCATATAATACCATCAAAAATCGCCGTTTGTCAAGACAAAATTTCACTTTTTTTCCATGTTTTTTGCACCCACTATCCCTTGTGCCGCAACTGGAAGAAAACCCCAAAATATAAGGGTCCCCACAGCCAGCCAGTCACTTCTGTTGGGCAGAATGCACATAAGCACTGCACTCACAAGCGTCACAGCCCAGACCCCGTATTTTCCAGCTGATACAATAATTTCTTCTGTCAAATGATACGTGGCACTCAATATCAACACAAACAACGCAAACCAGCTTCCTGTCAGCACGCATGCAATCAGTGCTTCAAACCGCTTCGCAATTCCAAACAGGTTAATGCTTTTGCTGAACTCATAGAAGCTGTTGTCGGCATGTGCTGCACCAGTCGCTCCCATGAGTCCATCCATCAGAACTGCACCGATTACCGAAAGCACGCCCAGAATCGCCGCCGACCAGCGTATCCCGACCGTTGACTCCTGGGGTAGAAATGCACATAGACATGGGGTCAGCAGCAGACTGATCAGCACGCTGTCCGGGATTTCCAATTCCATGCGAATCCAACTTGTATTCACATCCGCAGTTCCGGCAATTGCAACAATGGCGAACACGGGTATGACCAGCCACGCCAGCGTTGCACCTGCACGTGCTGCCGGAGCACTGCCCCGGCTTGCCGCAAAAGCCCCAAGAATAAGCAGGACAACGGGAATCGCCGGAAATGACTCTTCCGCCCAGCATGTACTGCTGATTCTACCAACTCCACTTATAAATACCGCAATCCACACCAATTCCAAAACGCACAGCCATCGTGGCAATTTAACCTGTTTGCAGGACAGGATACAAAAAGACAATGCCCCGGCCGCCACCGCAGCAATCAGGACAGTCATCCAGCCATTGCGGCCAATGACGCTGAGAATGGGTCCGACGGCCGCAGTCAAAACCCACGCATTCATTTGTGCACCGGGTATTCTACGGTTCATTCCACAAGAACCCCCTTCCCTCTTCTCTCAATAGCGGCAATTCCCTCTGATCGTTTTGCCATTGCCGCAATGTGACATCCGGTTCATGGGCAGAAAAGAACGCCGCCGCTTCCTTCAGATCCGGCACTTGCTTCGCCCTGCAGACCATACACGATGGACGCAGTACATCTGTAATTTGATTCAAGAATTTCTCTGTGCCTATTTCCAGGATCAGATAATCCGCCGTGTCTAAAAAGATCGTTCCCTTGGCTGCCGCTTTCATGTCAGACAGTGCCTCCCGGACATCCGCTCCTCTGCCTGTATCACCCGTATCTGTCATTAAAAGTACCTGTCCACTTTCTTCCGCAAGCCACACCACTTCCACCGGTGCAAGTTTGGAGATATCCGTTCCCCGGAACGGTACTGTAAGCAACAACACCACGGCAATATACAATATCCAGCGTTTCATCCCTGTCCCTCCTGCCTTTTCCGCCTCCGGAGCAAGGGTGGCTTCTTGCCCCGGTCAAAGGGTGCCAGATAAGCCACGCCCAGACTGGTCAGAGTGCTCAGGTGGATGAGCAACAATAAAAAACCCACAGTCCATCCAAACAGACCCGCCACAGCGGACAGTACCGCCAATACGAACCGCCACACACGAATGGCATCAGCAAGGTCTCGGTTGGGCAGTACATACCCGCAAACACCCGCCACGCTGACAATAATCAGTGCCGCCGGGGAAACAAACTTTGCTTCCACCGCCGCTGTACCCACCACAATGCCGCCGATGATGGACACCGACTGGCCGATGGATGCCGGCAGATGTACCCCGGACTCTTGCAAGATCTCAAAAGCCAACAGGAGCATCAGCACTTCCAAGGTTGTGGAAAACGGGACAGCTTCTTTGCTTTCGATCATGGCACGGAGTAAGGTCAGGGGGATCATCTCCTGATGAAAGGTAGCCATAGCAATAAACAGTCCCGGCAGGAGCAGGCTCAGCAGCAGTGCCCCATAGCGTAGAATCCGGATGGCAGAAGCCGATACAAAATCCTTTCCCCAGTCTTCCGGGGATTGCATCAACGCCCCCACATCCACAGGTGCAAGATAACCAAGGGGTATGCCATCCACCAAAACACCCACCCGGCCTGCCAGCAATCCTTCGGAAAACCGATCCGCCCGTTGGGTGTATTGCAACAGTGGAAAGGCTGTATTGCGTCCCCCGGTGATCAATTCTTCCACCGAAGCCGGGGTGACCAGTTCATCAGTACACATGGTGTCGATTCTGTTTTTCATCCGGGCCACCAATTCCATATCTGTCACGCCGTCGATCCAGGCAATGCACACATTGGTAATGGAATGCTGTCCCACCTGGGTCTCATAAAGACGCAGATCCGGGGTGCGAATATGCCGGCGAATCAGACTGGTATTGGAGCGGAAAGTTTCCACAAAGGCATCCTGTGCACCTTTTGCGGTGTGCTCCATCTCCGGAGGTGAGACGCTCCGTTTTTCCGGTGTTTTGACCTCAAACGCAATGGCACCAACCTGTGGAAAAAGGATGACGCAAAAACCGTTTACCAGCATCAAGGCAACCGCATCCAGATCCTTGCAGGGTTTCGCCACAGAGTTGTAGATCATGCCGGACAGGGCATTGTCATACAGCTCTTGCATGCTTTCCCCACGCAAATGGTCAGTAATAGGCTTAAAAATGTATTCCGAGGCTGTCGCACCCGCGGTCAGACCGTCGATTGCGTAGGAGTATAGTGAAAATCCACCGCATTGCAACGGGCGGTAATTAAAATCCCCTGCCCCTTCGAAAATCCTGCGAATATTTTCATCAGTTATCGCTCCCGGGTATCTTGCCATGATGCTCACCTCTTGGGATAGTATACCCAATTCCTGAAAAAACCTCCCGTTTCCGGGAGGTTTTTTAAGTGATCAGTATTTCGTCGGCTCAATGTGCCAAATTTCTTCCGCGTACTGACGGATGGTACGGTCAGAAGAGAACTTTGCACCGCTGGCGATGTTCATCAGGCATTTACGGCCGAAAGCCATACGGTCGGTGTAATCCCGGTTTACCCGGAGTTTTGCCTCGATATAGGTCAGGTAATCCCACAACAGGTAATAGTGGTCAGCTTTGTGCCAACCGGTGCCGTCCAGAATTGCATGGTACAATTCGCTTTGGTCGTTGTCCGTGGGCACAGTGCCGTTGACCAGCGTATCCAACGCACGGCGAACATGAGGATTGTGGTCATACACAGCCCGGGCACAGTAAGCATCTCTGCCGGAGATAATCTCTTGAACGGTTGCACCGAAGATATACTCATTCTCCATGCCAGCTTCCTGAGCGATCTCCACATTTGCACCATCCAGGGTACCCAGGGTTACCGCACCGTTAAGCATCAGCTTCATATTGCCGGTGCCGGAAGCCTCTGTGCCGGCCGGAGAGATCTGCTCAGAAATATCCGCGGCGGGGATGATGTGCTCAGCGTAGGAGCAGTTATAGTTCTGCACGAACACCACTTTCAACTTATCCTGCACATCGGGATCGTTGTTCACCAGCTTGGCGACCCGGTTGATATAGCGGATAATGGCCTTGGCCCGGGCATAACCGGGAGCGGACTTTGCACCGAAAATGAAAGCTGTGGGCTGGAAATCCGTCAGTTCGCCGTTTTTCAGGCGGAAGTAGATATCCATAACAGACAGGGCGTTCATCAGCTGCCGCTTGTACTCGTGCAGACGCTTGACCTGGACGTCAAAAATGAAATCCGGATTCAGTTCTACGCCCTCACGCTTGGCAATGACCTTGCAAAGCTGCTCCTTCTTCTGCCGCTTCACGTCGTTGAACTGACGCACCAGGTCATCATTGATCATGGGTTTCAGTTCTGCCAGACGGTCCAGATCGGTGAGGAAGTCGCCGCCGATACGGTCACGGATCAGCTTGGTCAGTTCGGGGTTACACAGACCCATCCAGCGACGGGGTGTAACACCGTTGGTCTTGTTCTGGAAACGCTCGGGATAAACAGCATACCAATCCCGGAACAGATCGTCCTTCAAAATCTGGCTGTGGATTTGAGCAACGCCATTGACGTAACTGCCCACATAGACGCTGAGGTTTGCCATATGGGCGGTGTTGTCCCGAATGATAAACAGATTGGGATGCTCCGATTTCAGCTTTTCGTCGATACGGATGATAATATCCACGATCTCCGGCACCACGGTACGCAGAAGATCCAGATTCCACTTTTCCAACGCTTCGCCCATAACGGTATGGTTGGTGTAGGAGAAGGTCTTTTGTGCGATGGCAAAGCCCTGCTCAAAATCCATGCCCTCTGCCATCAGCAAACGGATCAGTTCCGGAATGGACATTGCCGGGTGGGTATCATTGAGCTGCACGGCAAAGAATTCCGCAAAGCGGCTCAGATCGGTTCCGTGGGTGCTCTTGTAGACCCGCATCATATCCTGCAAGGATGCAGAGCACAGGAAATACTGCTGCTTGATACGCAGGCGCTTGCCTTCCCAGGTGGAATCGTTGGGATACAGTACGCGGGTAATGTCCTCAGCTTTGTTCTTCTGTGCCAAAGCCCGGAGATAGTCCTGGTCGTTAAAGGCGTTGAAGTCCAGTTCTTCCTCCGCTTCGCACTGCCACAGACGCAGCGTATTGATATTCTGCGTGCCATAGCCGATAACCGGCACGTCGTAAGGCACAGCCAAAACCGTATGATCCGCAAATTGCACCTTGACGGTATGGTTGTACCGGCGGTAAGTCCAGGGATCACCGAACTTGCTCCAATCGTCAGCAGCCTCGCACTGACTGCCATTGTCATCGAAACTCTGCTTGAACAAGCCAAAGCGATACCGCAGGCCGTAACCGGACAGAGGAATATTGCAACTTGCGGCACTGTCCAGGAAGCATGCGGCCAGTCGGCCCAAACCACCGTTACCCAGAGCGGCATCTTCGATCTCTTCCAAGCAGGAAAGATCCACGCCACGCTCTGCGAACAGCTTCTTCATCTCATCCAGGATGCCCAAATTGTAAAGATTGCTGTACACCAAACGGCCGATCAGGTACTCCGCAGAAATATAGTAAGCCTTCCGCTGGGGCATACGGGTACGCTTGGCATGGTTCCAGTTGTCAGAAATAGCCATCATCACAGCATTGCCCAGGGCCTCGTGAAGTTCCTGAGGTGTGGCATCCTGCAAGGATACGTCGTAGGTGTACTTCAGTTGTGCTTCTGTCCATTTCAGAATATTCAGGCAATCATAACTCATATCTTCATTCTCCATTCTAACTAAAAGAAAGTTTACACGCGGCCATAAAGTTTCGTCAGGCCATAGAGACGCTGAGCCAAACCGTTGCCGGTAAAGCCGCTGCACGCCCGCCATGTCCAGTTGGACCCGGTGGTGGTTCCCGGGAAGTTCATCCGGGCCTCGCCGCCCAGATCAAGCAGATCCTGCATTGAGATCACGCACAGATCTGATACACAGGACTGGGCCGTACGCACCACGCCCCAAACCAAACCCTCTTCCTCACTCAGAGCCATATACTCTCTGGCGTATGCAACCGCATCGGCCGGTGCCGTCTCAAACCATTGACGCATGGTCATATTGTCGTGAGTGCCCGTATAGCAGACGGAATTGCGGGGGTATGTGTGGGGTAAATAATCCGAAAGTTCCCGGGAATCAAAGGCGAATCCCAACACTTTCATGCCGGGGAATCCGCTTTCATCCCGCAAGTCCAGAACTTCCTGGGTCAAAAAGCCCAAATCCTCCGCGATCAGGCTGATCTGCGGCAGTTTTTCTTTTACGGCATTGACAAAATCCAGGCCGGGGCCTTGGATCCAGCGGCCATTTCTGGCAGTTTCGTCGCCAAAGGGTACGGACCAGTAGGCCTCAAATCCGCGGAAATGATCCAGCCGCACCACATCGTAGAGTTTCCCAGCGGCGGCTAAGCGGTGCATCCACCATTGATAACCGTCTTCTTTCATCCGCTCCCAGCGGGACAGGGGGGTGCCCCACAACTGTCCGTCTTCCGAAAAAGCATCCGGCGGGCAGCCCGCAACTGCGGTGGGTGCGAGGTTTTCATCCAACTGGAAATGTTGGGGTTCTTTCCACACTTCCACAGAATCATAGGGCACGTAAATGGGGACATCGCCGATGATTTTCACACCGTTTGCGTGGGCATAATCCCGCAATTGACCCCATTGTTTATAAAACAAATACTGCACGAAGCAGTAAAAGTGAATTTCCTCATTTACTTCAGAAGCAGCTGCTTCCACGGCACTTTCTTCCCGGAATTTAAGCGGATTGGGCCATTGATACCAAGGTGCACCGCCAAATCTGTCTTTCAGTGCCATATAGAGAGCAAAATCGGACAGCCAGGATGCATTATCCTCCAAAAACTGCTGAAATTGCTGATTCTCCGCAAAACGCTCAAACGCCTTACGCAAAACGCTCAAACGATTTTCATACAATCGTCCGAAATCAACTCGGGTCGGCTGTTCGCCCCAGGAAATCTCCTGTAACTCCCGGGATGTCAGCAGTCCCTGTTCCACAAGTAGGTCCAAATCGATCATATAATGATTCCCCGCATAGGACGAGCAGGACTGATAGGGAGAATCCCCGTAGCCCGTCGGTGTCAGTGGAAGGACCTGCCAATATTGTTGCCCTGCTTGGTGCAAAAAATCCACAAAAGCAAAGGCTTGCTTACCCATAGTGCCCACACCGTAGGGCCCGGGCAAAGAAGTAATGTGCATCAATATACCACTTTTCCGCATTGCACAAACTCCTTTTATGTCATGATATGAAACAGTCGCTTCTGTGTTTCACAGAAGTATCTAAAAAGAACGGGCCTGCCCGCAGGCAGGCCCGTACGGCACATATTAGGCTTCCAGGTTGATGCCGGTCTCCTTGTTGAAGACGTGGCAGACATTGCCGTTGAAGGCAAAGTTCACAGGGGTGCCGGAGGTCAGGGCAGAAATCTCTGCACCAGTCATGTTCATGGTAGAAACTACCATAACCACATCGCAACCCATGGCAGACACATGCAGGTGAATGGTGGAACCCATCATTTCGCTCACGTCGATCTTACCAGCAATGCCGCCATCCTCCAGAGAGATGTGCTCAGGACGGATACCCAGGGTGATCTCCTGCTCTTCAACATTGTTGGCGGTCAAGGCAGCCTGCTTTTCCGCAGACAGTTCTACGGTCAGAGTATCCAGCTGAACAGCATACTTGCCGTTAGCCTTAACCAGCTTGGCGTCGAAGAAGTTCATCTGGGGAGAGCCGATGAAGCCGGCGACGAACAGGTTGTAGGGATGTGCAAACACTTCCTGAGGAGTGCCGATCTGCTGGATGAAGCCGTCCTTCATAATGACGATACGGTCGCCCAGAGTCATAGCCTCAGTCTGGTCGTGGGTAACATAGATAAATGTGGTATCGATACGCTCGCGCAGCTTGATGATCTCAGCACGCATCTGGTTACGCAGCTTGGCGTCCAGATTGGACAAGGGTTCGTCCATCAGCATGACCTTGGGGTCACGAACGATAGCACGGCCGATGGCAACACGCTGACGCTGACCGCCGGACAGAGCCTTGGGCTTACGGCCCAGGTACTGGGTGATGTCCAGGATCTCAGCAGCCTGCTTAACAGCCTTGTCGATCTCTTCCTTGGGGGTATGACGCAGCTTCAGAGCAAATGCCAGGTTGTCATACACGGTCATGTGGGGGTACAGAGCGTAGTTCTGGAACACCATGGCGATGTCGCGATCCTTGGGGGCCACGTCGTTGACCAGACGGTCGCCGATGTACAGATCGCCGCTGGAGATTTCTTCCAGACCGGCCACCATACGCAGGGTGGTGGACTTACCCCAGCCGGAGGGGCCAACCAGAACGATGAATTCCTTATCTTCGATTTCCAGGCAGAAATCGCTGACGGCGGTCACGTTGCCGGAGTAAACCTTATAGATGTGATTCAAAGACAAGCTTGCCATTTTTAAGCTTCCTCCTTTTGTTGATATGCTTGGCTCAGTTGGGAACAAACACCCAAGCCAGCATTTCATTGGCATCATTATACCGGATTTTTCACCGGGATGGAATTGACCAAATCGCCAAAATTCACTCCCATGTTTGTACACCATG
>JAZOBY010000045.1:0-26879 GCA_045596215.1 Faecousia sp. | reverse complement strand
CCTTCTCACCCTTCTTCTTGCCGCCCAGCATCTTGCCCATCAGCTTTGCAAAGAGCATCTTGCCGCGGAAGGTAACGATCACATCGCTCATCTTGGAGTTCAGGGACAGGCGACCGGGCTTTTCTTCGATGTCAAACCAGTTCAGGATCGCACCTTCCTCTTTCAGGCGGTACTCCTCGTTGAAGGTCTCTACCTTGCGGATGTGGCCTTCATCCTTCAAATCGCCGGAAACGGCAACCAAATGGGTCTCGCCCACATTGGGAACTTCAAAGTAGAAGAAGTGATCTGCCGCTTCCTTCACGCCCAGGGAAACACCGTTGGCAAACAGCTCAACAGTAGGCTGGTTGGAGTAGACAGTAACCTTGGTCACATCCTCGACACGGTCAATGTAACGCTTGCCGCACAGGTGGACAAAAGGCTCGTCGGACAGCCATGCCTTGTAAGCATAGAAAGCATCCTTCTTATACTTGCGGTCGAAGGTGATCAAGCCCTTGTGGTTCTGACCGTTTTCGCCGCCCTCGGAACGGGCATCCGCACCAAAGTCAAACATATTCCACACATGAGTCGCCCACATGTACTTCCGGGTGAACAGCTGCTTGATCAGCTCCTCATGATAGTATGCCTGATATTCCTCAGTGTAGTCGCCCTGTCTGGGATCGGAGTTATGCCAGTTCAGTGCTTCACAGCCGTACTCAGAGCAACCGATAGGGATGTTGGGGTGAGTGGCATGGAACTTGTCGAACCAGGGGCCGTTCATGGAGGTGTCGCCGCCATACCAACCGAAATAGTGGTTGTAGCTGACTACGTCCGGAATCTGCAGATAGGGGTCATCCATCTTACACATGGAAACCGCAGCAATGGTGGTCTTACGGGTCTTGTCCCACTCATGGCACAGGTCGTTCAGAACGCGGTGGTTGTCCAGCAGATCTGCATCAGAGCCACCGATGGAGATCTCATTACTCAGACCCCAAACCACGATACAGGGGTGATTGTAGTTCTGGGTGATCAGTTCCTTCATCTGAGAAATGGTGTTCTCCCGGCCATCGGGCATATGCTTGGAGATATAGGGAATTTCTGCCCAAATGACCAGACCCTTCTGGTCACACAGATCGTAGAAATATTGGTCGTGCTGATAGTGAGCCAGACGGATGGTGGTAGCACCAACTTCGCAGATCAGCTCGATGTCCTCGGCATGATCTTCCTTGCTCAGAGCGTTGCCCTTCCCCCAGCGGTCCTGGTGACGGGACACACCCCGGAGGGGGTACTCCTCGCCATTGAGAATGAAGCCGTTATTGGGATCGATCTCATAGCTGCGGCAACCGAAAGCGGTGCAGACATTGTCCAGAACGGTCTCGTTCTCTACCAGTTCTGCCTTGGCAGTGTACAGATAGGGGTCCTTGCGGCCGTGCCACTTATGAACATTTTCGATTACAAAGTCAGCCTTGGTCTCGGCAGTAGTGGTCTGTGCCACCACATTCCCCTCTTTGTCAGTCAGGGTATAGCGGATGGACTGACCGTCTTTCATGTTGGTCAGATAAACTTTGACTTCCACATTGGCATTTGCACCGTCAATGATGGGAGTTACCTGGATGCCGGGGCCGCCGTAGTAGTCCAGATCAAAGTGGGAGTCCGCAACGGCAACGATGTTCACGTCCCGGTACAGGCCGCCGTAGAAAGTGAAGTCAGCCATCTGAGGATACACGCGATCGTCGGCACTGTTGTCCACAGCGATGACCAGCAGGCTGCTGTCTTTCAGTTCCTCGGTCAGATTTACACGCCAGGTGGAGTAGCCGCCGTCGTGATGGGCCAGCTTCTTGCCGTCCAGATACACATCAGCGGAAGAGTTTGCACCGCGGATTTCCAGGTAATACTGCTGTGCCACAGGCAGTTCTGCCTTGGTGATGGTCTTGGCATAGCAGGCAGTACCACGGAAGTAGTCGTTGCCGCCGTCCTGACCGTCCACTGCATTCCAGGAATGGGGCAGGTCCACCTTTTCCCATTCGGCAGGCAGTGCAGCGGGGATCTCACTTTGCTTGTTGAACACCCACCCGGCGTTCAGATTAACAATTTGTCTCAATGGAATTTCCTCCTGTTTTAGTCCTTAATACTGCCGCATCCGTCCGTACAGATGCGGCAGCTGTTAATTTTAGTTTGCAGCGCGGCGCTCTGCCAGCTCGGTATTCATTGTCTCCACAGTCTTCTTATCCAGATTGTAGATCAGTGCAATGCCGATGAACTGTACCACAGCGCTGAACAGGTAAAGACCCGCCACCAGCCAGCACATATTGTGTGCAGTTTCCACGCTCTGACCAATGGTGCCATACTTGGAAACGTAGCCCAGCGCACCCATCAGCAGCAGGACCACAGAGGGGCCTACGCCCTGTGCCAGCTTACGGAAGAAGGAGTGCAGTGCGTAAACAGTGCCTTCCTCGCGGGTGCCAAACTTCCACTCGTTGTAGTCAATGGCATCGCCCATCATAGCCCAGGAAACACAGGTGTAAACGCCCATGCCCACACCGAAGAACACCAGACCCAGCAGGTAGACCAACAAACCGGTATCCGCATTGGGGATCATGGGGAAAATCAGCATAATGACACCGCCCACCAAAGAGACGATGGTGCCCACAACAGAAGCCTCTTTCTTGCCATACTTCTCAACGATTTTCTTGATAAAGGGAATGAAAATAAACATAGGCAGGAAGCCGATCATTTGTACAAGACCGGACATGGAAGCCTGATTGAAGTAGGTAGCAAACATAATGGTATTTGCAGTTGTTGCTGCATTCATACCCAGGAACATACCCATAGCAGCCAGGGTTGCACCCACAGCAGCGCGGTTCTTCATAAAGTTGCCAAATGCTTTCAGAATGTTGAATTTTGCGCCGCCTTCGCTGGTTTTTACAGAGTTCTCATCCACACGAATGGTAATATTCTTGAGCATGAACATAAATGCGGCAAAGCCAAGCACACCCATGATCAATGCAGCCCAGAATACAACTTCACCCTGCAAAATCTCTACCTGTTTACCATTCTGAGGGCTGAGAATGGCCTCACCCATCTGATATGCTTCGCCGGTCAGAGGATTGGTGAGGAATTGCTCCTTGGTAAAGCCCTCCGGAATCTCGATTTTGTCCAGAAAATCCGTAGTGCCATCCCAGTTCGCTTTCTGCCAAATCAGCATAGGCAGAATAATACTGGGCAGGATGTTACCGATCATAGAACCAATAGAACGCCAGGTGGACAACTGGGCACGCTCGCCATTGTCAGGTGTGACCAAGGACAACATAGAGCCGTAGGGAACGTTTGCCACAGTGTAGAAAGCATCCCACACGATGTAACCCAGAATAAACAGAACAGCCTTTACCACCACAGGCGCACCGGGGAAGGGCAGAAATACTGCCGCGCCACCAAGCAGCAGACCGCATGCACCTACAAATATGTAGGTTTTAAACTTACCGTGTTTGTATGCTCTTCTGTCATTGTCGATCATGGAGCCGATCAGCGGATCGTTCACCGCGTCCCAAATCTGCACGAGCAACAACAAAATGGACAGCAGGCCGGTCTCCATCATCATATAGACCAACCAGAAGGTTTGGACAGTGCCCTTTAAAGCGAAACTCATATTGCAGCCCAGGTCACCGGCTGCATATGCAAGTTTGTCCCGCATACCAAAGGGTCTTGTTTCGTTTTTGGTTTTCACAAGAAATGCCTCCTTTGTGTTATTTCATAAGATTTCCATACGAAATCCACACTTACGCAGTCATTTTACCAAAAGAAAGGGGTTGAAGAAACAACATATCTGTGATATAATATAACAAAACTTATGCACTTTACAAGGAGTCTCCATATGTTGGAAAAAGTGAAAATGATACAGGAAATTACTTCCTTATTCTCCGGTGCAGATGTGTATTTCATGCCCAATTCCGAGCCGGAAGTACGCACGTTCCTCACAGAAAATGTCTCTGAACGCCTGGGTGCAGATCTGGGCAATCACGGGGCAGTTGCACAAATCTGTGCATTTGATTCTGACTATATTTACGAATTCACCCCCTTCCCCGGCATCGCCGCACTGATCTATTCCGCCAAAACCATCGGCAAGATCCTGTTCATCGGTCCCGTAACCAACGAATCCTACACCACTCATAATTTGCTTGCCTATTTACAGCAACAGGGTATCCCACAAAAAACAGTGGCCAAGTTTGTGGAGGTAGCCAGTCAATTACCGACGATGCGTACCTCCGATCTGTATGGCCTTATGGATATCCTGCTTCGTCATATCTGCGGTCTGTCCTTGCCGGTTCCCGTAAAGAAAATGGAGGCGTCTGAGCGTATCGATCCCATATCTTTACTGTCAGATATGGCACAACCCAAAAACATCGACCAGATTCGACAGGTAGAAACCCGGTACGAGACCAGCATTATGCTTACAGAGGCAGTAAAACTGGGTAACCTTTCTCTGGCCCTGCAAACGCTGCAAAACAAGGGGGCAAAGTACGAAACCATCGTACGCAACCAAAACCCCTTGCGTAATATGCAAAATCAGTGTATCATTCTCAATACACAGCTGCGGCACTCCCTGGAAGGCACTGGTATTCACCCCTATACATTGGATCATTTGTCCAATGAGATCGGCCTGCAGATTGAGCGGCTGAACACCGCGGAAGCAGCCATCCATTTCAGCACCTATATTATTGAGCAATATTGCCGGTTGGTGCAGGAGCAATCCTATCAGAATCTCAGCGGACTTACCCACCAGGCGGTGATTTATATCAAGAACAATCTTCACGCCAATCTGACGGTAAAGGACACCGCGAAAGAGCTTTCCGTTCATCCGGACTATTTATCCCACCAGTTCAGCCAGGAAATGGGCATGACCTTTATCAGCTTTCTCAACCGGGAACGTTGTTTGCAGGCCGCCAGCTTTTTGAAGCATACCGGATTGCAGATCAAACAGATCTCTGCCATTGTTGGATTCAACACCATCAGCTACTTCACCAAGCAGTTCCTCCAGGTTTTCGGAAAAACGCCCCGGGATTTCCGAAATGAGCGGATCTTCCGGAAACAACCCCATTCTGTTTAAAATCTATTTGTAAGGAGACGATATTATGAACTTTTATGAAATCGCCCAAACCCGCCAGTCCTGCCGCAGTTACGATGCCGCAAAACCCGTGGAAGAAGAAAAGATCGCGGCCATTTTGGAATCTGCCCGGCTCTCCCCTTCCGCCTGTAACGGCCAGCCCTATCATTTTTCCCTCTGCCGGGGCGAAACTGCAAAAGCAGTCGCCAAATCTACCATGGGCATGGGGATGAACAAGTTCGCCGCAGATGCTCCTGTTTTGCTGGTCATTTCAGAAAAACCCTATGTAAAGTCAGCCGCCGTTGGTGCAAAGGTCAAGAAAAATGACTACCGCTCCATCGACATTGGCATCGCCGCAGCATACATCACCGCCGAGGCCGCCGCCCAGGGGTTAGGAACTTGTATTTTAGGGTGGTTCGACAATGATGACGTCCGAAAGATCTGCAATCTGGACGGTGATGTGCGCCTGGTCATCACCATCGGCTACGCCAAAGAGGGTGATAAACTCCGCCCCAAAAAGAGAAAAGAAATGGATGAATTGGTAACACAGTTATAATAGAAATCACCCCTTCGGTTTGAGCCGAAGGGGTTTGTCTCAGTATTTTCTTCTCAGAATCATATGGGAGGCCCAATACAGCACAATAATCAGACAGACGCAGTAACCAGCAATGACAGAATACATATCCTGCCCCAGAATCCTCAAAACAATGCTGGCAATGGCGCAGATCATTACAAACAAGTAACCTGCCCAGGACCAGGCCTTCATTGCCAAAAACTTGTTCCTCTCGTCTCCGGTCTCCACATCCACGCTTTCTTTATAGCTTTTATCGGTGCGGTAACGGATATGTCGAAGCAGCAACAATCCTCCCACGACCACAAGAGCAGTACCCATACCGCTCCAATAACTGTCCACCATTCCCAACGCGCCGCACACAGTCAGCGTAACACCGATGGCGATCTCCATGATGCAGGCAATCATACGCTTGCCATTTTTCATTTTTCATCCTCCTCAAAAATAAATACTTCTTCAATGGTCATGCCGAAAAATTTGGCAATACTGTATGCCAGAGTGATGGACGGATTGTACCGCCCGGTCTCCAACGAGCTGATGGTCTGGCGGGACACTCCCATCAGTTTTGCGAATTCCTCCTGCCGAATCCCCCGCTCTTTTCGGATAGCCTCAATTCTGTTTTTCATCGCACCATATCCTTTCTATGTAAAGCTTCCTTAACATTAGTATAGCACATATTTTCAATTTGTCAAGTATACTTTACATTTTCCATATAACGCCCCAATCTTCTTGACAAAGTCGAGAGCAGAGAGTATAATTTGTGATGTTCATGGGCTTGTAGCGCAGTTGGGAGCGCACCACATTCGCATTGTGGGGGTCGGGAGTTCGAATCTCCTCAAGTCCACCAAAAGCCACCCTTACGGGTGGCTTTTCATTGCTACATGAAGGAGTTTCTGCTATGCAATACCAAAAGAGCATTCCAGTAATCTGCTTTTTGCTCTTGGAAAGCATCCTCTATTATTTCATCCTCACTGCGGGCGGCAATTTGTTGGTGGCAACATCTTATGCCGCAATCGTATTATGTTTTCTGTTTGCCTTGCAGGGCATCCGCCACAATCCGCTGATCGTGGCCGGTCTTGCCTGTACGGTTGGGGCGGACTTCTGCTTGGTGGTCTGCGACCCCATTCAGCGGCTTTGGGGCATGGTGTTCTTCTTGGGTGCACAAACCCTTTACGCCATCCATCTGCACCGCGAACAGAAAAACAACGCTCTGCTCATTGTCCGCATTTTGCTGACGGTGACCGCCGAAATCATCGCCGCCTTGGTTCTTAAAGAGAATCTGGACGCCCTGGCCATGGTTTCCATGGCGTACTATGCAAACCTCATCATGAACATGGTGGTGGCATTTACCCAGTGGCACAGGAATAAACTTCTGCCCATCGGTTTTGTGCTGTTCATCCTATGCGATACCATCATCGGTTTGCAGGTGGCATCCGGCGGCTATCTGCCCATTGCCGAGGGCTCTGTGCTGTATAACCTGATTTTCAGCGGCTTTAACACCGCATGGATGTTCTATCTGCCCTCTCAGGTGCTGATTTCCCTGTGTTGCTTGCAGAAAGGAGACATAAATGGACGCAAGAATACAATTTCTGAATGACCTTTTAGGGAAAACTGTCCATGTGGTTGTGGATCGACCCATTGGCTATTGCCACAAAGGCATGGTCTATCCCGTCAATTACGGTTATATACCGGGTTTGATGGGAGGCGACGGAGAAGAACAGGACGCCTACATTTTGGGCATCGATACTCCTCTATCCGATTTTGACGGACAAGTTGTCGGTGCGATCCGACGAAAAAACGATGTGGAGGACAAGCTGATTGTCGCCCCGGAGGGAATGGTATTCCATCAAGGACAAATTGCCGAAGCGGTTCATTTTCAAGAACAGTTTTTTGATAGTTTTATCCTTGCCCTGTTCCGAAAATCCTGCGGTGTGCTCCCCTATCGGCTTGTAAACGGCGAACGGGAATACCTCATTGTGTTTGAGGAATTTTCTCAATGTTGGAGCTTGCCAAAAGGTCACATGGAAGCGGGCGAAACGGAAGCGGAGACCGCACAACGGGAACTGTTGGAAGAAACCGGTTTGACCGCCAAACTGGACACTTCTGCCACCGCAGTCATTGAATATCCCATCTCCCCGGTCGCCAAAAAACAGGTGGTTTTCTTCCGGGGCGAGGTCACAGGTACACCAAAAACGCATCCCGGCGAAATTGAGGGCTTCAAATGGGTCAAAGCTGCGGAATTGAAGAATTATTTATTTGCGGATACGGTATCTGCCCTACAAAACTTACTGAATATCTAAAAAGAACCGGGATTTCTCCCGGTTCTTTCCATTATTGCCGTTTCCTTTTCAGAATGATGACTGCCGCTGTGACACCTCCGGCAAGGATGACTGCACCGACAATGATCCAAATCCAATAAATCGGCTCTTCCTTTTCCAATTTTGGTGCGATCTCGTAGCCACACACTGTACAAACCTGCGGCGCATCCTCCGTAGCCGCCGGGCCATGGGTATGCGACTGCATATCCATCTTGAGATCACAGTTACTGCAGCCATGCCAATGATATGCGTTATCACCGCTCCAGGTTTCCAATATATTGTGTTCCCCGGTAGCCGGAATCGGCAGCATACCGCATTCACCACAGACTGGGCATTGGTAGCTTTCGCTGCCATTGGTACCGCAAGTTGGGTTCTGCTCCAGCCTGCGATTAAATTCTGTATGGAAGATCATCGTTATCTTTTCCAGTTCCTCGTTATTTACTGCGATCTCCACCATTTCCCAGTCTCCCGGCGTTCCGCAATAAATAATCTCCTGCAGGTTATCGGACATACTAAATACGTTCTGTTCAAAATACTTTATTCCTGTCTGAAGGTATACCCGTTCCAATTTTTCACACCAAAGAAAGGTCGCCTGCGAAAGACCTTGCACATTTTTTGGTATGGCAATTTCCACCATTGCATCACATTTGTGAAATGCACAATCACCTAATGAAGTAAGGCTGTCCGGGAGGTGCACATTTGCCAGGTTGATACATTCTTCAAATGCACCGCGAGATATTCTCGTGACCCCCTCAGGAAGCCACAGCTCCGTCAGTCCCTCACATCCGGCAAATGCATAAGATCCAATCTCTGTTACCGTACTGGGAAACTGAACCTGGGTCAGTTCCTTGCAGTAGCGAAATGCATCATCTCCAATGGACTGCACACCCTCCGGAATTGTATATTCTCCGGTAAGGTGGCTGGGTGCTTGCAGAAGCACCGTCTTATCCTTGTTGTAAATTACCTGATGATCATCAACGGAAAAATATGCATTTTCCGGATCAACAATAATGCTTTTCAGATTTTTGCAGGCTTTAAATGCACCGTCACCGATACTGGATAGATTTTTGGAAATCACCAGCTCCGGCAAAGAACTGCAGCTCATGAACGCTTCCCTGCCGATGGTGGTCAGGCTTTCCGGGAAGTTTATTTCCCGCAGGGAAGAACAACCGCCAAAGGCATATCTTCCAATGCTTTCTAACCCCTCAGGAAGTCGGACCGTTTCCAGACTATGGCACCACAGGAAAGTATCCGCTTCAACGGAGGTAATTCCATCGGGAATATATATGGAAGTCAAATATCGGCAACCGTAGAATGCACCTGAACCAATGCTGGTCACAGAATCCGAAATGTAAATCTCCTTAATATCGCAGCCATAGAACGCACCACCACCGATCTTGGTTATGCCGTCGTGCAACACTACTTCTTTGATGCCTGTGCAATAGAACACACCGCCCTCAATCTCTGTAACCCCCTCCGGGATCACAACGGACATCGTCAGGCCGGGACACTCTGCAAAGGCCCCACCGCCCAGCTTCTGCAGGCCAGCAGGAATGTTCACGATTTCCAGTTTGTCGCATCGTTCAAATGCAGAGCCGCCAATTTCGATAAGGCTTTCCGGCAGGGTAACCTTCTCCAGCTTTTTGCATTCGTAAAACATTCTGTCCGAAAGAACAGTCACGCTCTCCGGGATAGTGATCTCTTTGAGCTCTTCACAACGCCAAAACGCAGCTTCATCAATCTGTGTAACGGTATTCGGAATATGAAGGCTCTTAAACGGAACATAACTAAACGCACTTGCACCAATGGATTGTAACCCATCCGGTAAGACAATTTCCGTTATCTTAACGCACAGGGTAAAGGCACTTTCCCCAATCTTCGTCACGGGATACCCTTCGATGGCATCCGGGATCACGATTTTGCCGGTGGCACCCTCATCGCAATCCGTGATGGTAACCTCCCCATCCGTGATGGTATAAGTAAGGTAACCCTCTGTTTCTGCTTTTACTTCTATTGGTTGCAATGCGACACAAAGGAACAGTAAAATTCCTAAAATAATCGTTACTTTTTTCATACTGTTACCTCCTTATATATTTCTATTTATACTAACGAATGAGAAGGAAAAAACTGGACACACAAATACAAAATTTACAAATTTTTTCTATCTATACTATAACTTGATTTTCTCCATTCGACAAGTTTCTTCCCCCATAAAAATGGGCGAGCCGCTTAGCGGTTCGCCCATTAAGTTTTATTCGGTTCTCAGAGCCACAACAGGGTCTTTCTTAGCCGCACTGCGGGACGGGATGATGCCTGCAAACATGGTCAGCAATACGCTGATGGCAATCAAAATCACCGCCACCTGCCAGGGCAAAAATGCCCGCAGATTGCCCAATCCGGTCAATGCGTACAAAATGGCATTGATGGGGATACACAGCAGCCATGTGACACCCACGCCAATGGCACCGGCCGCAAAGCCGATCATAACCGTTTCCGCATTGAACATGCTGGAAACATTCTTCTTGGATGCACCGATGGCCCGGAGCACACCGATCTCCTTGGTACGCTCCTGCACGGAGATCAGGGTGATCACACCGATCATGATGGAAGACACGATCAGCGACACCGCCACAAACGCAATCAGCACATAGGTAATTGCATTGATGATGGTGGTAATGGAGCTCATCATCAGACCGATATAGTCGGTATACTGGATCTTAGACACCTCGTCCTTGTCCGCATTGTACTCGGCAATGACCTCCTCAATGATATCCTTACTTTCAAAGGTCGCGGCGTACAGGTTGACGGATGCCGGAGATTCCAGATCCAGATAGCCCAGTTTCAGCAAATTATCATCATAACTGGATTCGGAGAATTCCAAAATCTCGTCATAATACTGGGCACACTGCTCCAAGGTGTAGTTTGCACTTTCCATGGTCAGGGCCGCCACCAACTGCTCCGTGGGGATGCCCGCCATCTGTGCCTTCACCTGGGCTGCATACTGCATTTTCACCTGGGCCACAATAATCTGGTTGAACATGTCCAGGATATCCTCTTCCTTCATATTATCCATATATCCCGTCAGCTCTTCCTCGGCCATGCCGGTCTGGCTCAGCAGCACCTGCAAAAGCACTGCTTTTTTGGTCTCGACTGTGGGATAACCCTGCATGGCCTGGGCAACCATGCCCTCCAGTTCTTCCGCAGAAGGAATGGACTTGATTTTAATATAGGTCTGTGCCTTATCTGCGTCACTCAGCTCGCCGATGTAGTCAAAGAATGCGTTATATTTCTCTTCATCAGTCAGATTGCCGGTATTTTCCTTGAAAGGCAGACCTGTGAAAATATCGGTATGGGGCGAATCCAGCTGTGCCAGGATCGCAGGAGAATCCTTTGCTTCCTTGATCACATACTCGGTCAGCATATGGGTATAGCCAATGGTGCTGCCAAGCATGGAAGCACTGGCATCCTCATTGGGACGGATAATGCCCGTAACTTTCAGATCCAGGCCGTTGTCATACAGGAATTTCATGCCCTCCTGGGTTTTACGCAGATCGGTGTAAACATCCCCAACCTTGGTATAGCAGCTGGCATTGAAAACCACCCGGAAATCCATGGCACAAATTTCTTCAAAGGTCCACTTTTTCATCTCCACTTCCACAGGAGTTTTGTCCTTGGAAGCAGCGGCAAGAGCATCCATATCCGCTTTTGATTTCAGACCCAATGCGTACAGAGTCAGATCGTCGATCTCGTTGTTTTCATCCACAACCAGAACGATTTCATTGTAAGAATTGGGCCATTCACCGTAGATCTTATCATACTGATCATACAGCATATCGTTAATAACCGCACCGTTTTCACCGGGCAGGATCTCCTGGAACAGATTTACAGAACCGCCCATGGGACCCATTCCGGCCATGGCTTCCATGTCAAAGCCGTAGGATTCCGACATCTGCAGCATGGAAGACATATCCATGTCCAGATGCTCGATCATCAGTTCCTGCATCAGTGCCATGGTGTCGGACTGAATGATTTTTCCGTCAATGCTTTCGGTGTACACCATCATGTCCAGATCGTAGGTATACTGCACACCGCTGAGTGCCTTGGAGAGCTTGCTTTCCGGGTCTTTGAGCTGATCTTCAATGAATACCTTGAACGCTTTCAGGTCGTTATAGGAGGTCTCCATGGTGTTGAGGGCATTGACCATATCATAGAGCATGGTCTTTTCATAGACCGCATCCTTGTCATGCTCCCCGGAGGATTGTGCCTGACCCATAAAGGTCAGCATCAGACTGCCCATGTTCACGGACTCCGCCTGGATGGTCAGCGGGTAGGAAGACAGCGTCTCTTCCTGGATGATGTTGATATAGGTGGTCATACCCTGGGAGACTGCGTAGATCAATGCTATGCCGATGATACCGATAGATCCGGCAAAGGAAGTCAGCGTGGTGCGTCCCTTTTTGGAGATCAGGTTCCGCAAGGACAGGCCAAAGGACGTCAGCAAGGACATGGACGGTTTCTTTTCTTTCCGCTTGCCCTGTTTTTCCGCTTTTTCTTTCTCCGCCTGGCGTTCAGAGCGCACCTCTTCCTCTGTCATAGGTGCAGAGTCGCTGATCACCAAGCCGTCCACCACGCGGACGATCCGGGTGGAGTATTCCTCAGCGATGTCCGGGTTGTGGGTAACCATGATAACCAGGCGGTCTTTGGCGATCTCCCGCAAAATTTCCATAACCTGAACACTGGTTTGGGTGTCCAACGCACCGGTTGGTTCATCCGCCAGAATGATATCCGGGTTGTTGACGATGGCACGGGCAATGGCCACACGCTGCATCTGACCGCCGGACATCTGATTGGGGCGTTTGTTTAGCTGATCACTCAGGCCGACCTGCTCCAACGCTTCCTTTGCCCGTTTCCGGCGTTCATGCTTGGAAACACCGGAAAGTGTCAGTGCCAGCTCCACATTTTGCAGAACAGTCTGATGGGGAATCAGGTTGTAGCTTTGGAACACAAAGCCTACGGAATGATTGCGGTAGGCATCCCAATCCCGGTCCTTAAAATGCTTGGTAGACCGGCCGTTGATGATCAGGTCACCGGTGGTGTACTGATCCAGACCGCCGATGATGTTCAGCATGGTGGTCTTGCCGCAGCCAGACGGGCCCAGAATGGAAACAAATTCGCTGCTCCTAAACTGCAAATCAATTCCTTTCAGTGCTTCCACCTTGCCATCGCCGGCGGGATATTCTTTTGTTATGTTCTTTAATTCCAGCATAAATGGTCACTCCTTTTGAGTACGCATATGTATTTTTTGCCATTATAACAAATAAAGTGTATCATTGCAATCTAAACATAAAAATAACAAAGTTTGACAAATCTATGAATTTTTGATATTCTTTACAAGTATAATACCTAGATAGAAAGAGGTTTAGACATGAAAAAACTCGGTGACCGTAAAGACGGCATAAAACTGCGTAAAATTCATTCCATGCACGTGATCATGCCCCTGATCTTTCCCAACCGTTGTGACAATGAAGCCTTCATCAGCGAACGCATTGATTTGACCAATATCAATACATATCTGGCAAAGAAGAATGCAGACAACCCGGAATACGCCTACAACCTGTTCCAGGTGATCGTAACTGCGGTTCTGAAAACCATGGTTCTGCGGCCGAAAATGAACCGATTCATAGCCAACAATACCATGTACATGCACAAAGATATTTCTGCCTCCTTTACCGTCAAAAAGGTTTTTTCCGATGACGGAGCAGAGGCTTTGGCCCAGGTGCTGGTCAACGGCGGGGAAACCATTGACGACATCCATAACGAGATCTTCCGCCAGGTCTCCTTCTGCCGCAGCGACAAGCTGGACGGCGGCACGGAAAGCCTGAACGCAGTGGCAAGTCTGCCCGGCTTTTTGATGCGTTTTGTGGGCTGTGTGGCAAGATGGCTGGACCGCCATGGCTGGATGCCCAAAAGCGTTACCGAGGGTGATCCCTTCTATGGCTCCGTGTATCTCTCCAATCTGGGTTCCATCAAGCTGGGTGCAGGCTACCACCATTTGACCGACTGGGGTACATGCTCTGTGTTCTGCACCATCGGTGCAAAGAAAATGCGTCCTTTCTACGATGCGGACGGAAATTCCCAGGTCAAAGAGTGCATCGATCTGGGTCTGACCATCGATGAGCGTATTGCTGACGGTTATTACTACTCCCGTACCGTCCAGCTGTTGAAAACGCTCCTGGAAAATCCGGAACTGTTAGAGAAACCGCTGAATGAAGAGGTAAAATACTGATGATCACTGCAAAAACCCCCTGGAAAGATTATATGGGCGACGTGCCCATGCACTTGGACTATTTTGAAGGTTCTATGTTTGAGGGCATCAAGGCCACAGCAAAGAAGTTTCCCAACTATACTGCCTTTGATTTCATGGGCAAAGCCACCACATACACCCAGTTGGTAAAGGAAATTGAAACCTGTGCAAAGTCCTTAAGAACTCTGGGCATCCGTCCCGGCGAAAAAATCACCATTGCCATGCCCAACTGTCCCCAGGCTATTTATATGTTCTACGCAATCAACGCTGTGGGCGGCATCGCCAGCATGATCCATCCCCTGTCCGCAGAGAAAGAAATAGAGTTCTATCTCAACGATTCCGGCTCTGTTGCGGCCATTACCTTAGATCAGTTCTACGGCAAATTCGCCAACATCCGGAAGAATACCGGTATCCGCAATCTGATCATTACCAGCATCGCCGATGCCCTGTCCCCTGTGATGAAGGTTGGCTACGCCCTTACCCAAGGCAGAAAAATCGCTCCCATTCCCAAGGATGCTCCTGTGATTCTGTGGAAGGATTTCAAAAGCCTCAGCACTTGCGGCCACGAATATGCCGTAAAACGGGAATCCGGTGATCCGGCTGTCATTCTCTACTCCGGCGGCACCACCGGCACCAGCAAGGGCATCGTGCTGACCAACAAGAATTTCAATGCTTTGGCACAGCAGGTGGTTGCCACCAACCCCATGTTCCGTCCCGGTGATAAAATGCTGGCTGCTATGCCCGTTTTCCACGGTTTTGGCCTCGGTGTATGCATCCACACCATGCTGTTCAATGGCGGTCGGTGCATTTTGGTGCCCCGTTTCACCCCCAAGAGTTATGCCAATGACTTGGTAAAACATCGCTGTAACTTCATCGCCGGCGTGCCCACCCTGTACGAAGCATTGCTCCGTCTGGAAGACATGGACGGTGCGGATCTGAGCTGCCTGAAAGGCGTTTTCTCCGGCGGCGACAGCCTGTCTGTGGAGCTGAAAAAGAAGTTCGACAAATTCCTCTACGACCACAAGGCATCCATTCAGGTGCGTGAGGGCTACGGCACCACCGAGACCGTCACCGCCTGCTGTCTGACCCCCACCCATATGAGCAAGGAAGGCTCCATCGGTCTGCCCTTCCCGGATACCTACATCAAAATCGTGGAACCGGGAACTGATAAGGAAGTTCCCTACGGACAGGAAGGCGAAATTCTGCTGGCCGGCCCTACGGTTATGATGGAGTATATGCACCATCCCGAGGAAACTGCCCAGACTCTGCGCAAGCACGAGGATGGTCTGACTTGGGTCTACACCGGCGACCTGGGTGTCATGGATGAGCAGGGTTTTGTCTATTTCAAAGGCAGAGCCAAGCGGATGATCATCACATCCGGCTACAACGTCTACCCCGCCCAGTTGGAAAACATTCTGGATGCTCACGACTTTGTGCAGATGAGCTGTGTCATCGGCGTTCCCGATTCTTACAAGATGCAGAAGGTCAAGGCATTTGTAAAGCTGGCCGCCGGGGTTGCTGCAACCGATGCAACCAAGCAAGCAATCATGGAGCATTGCCGGAAACACATTGCCAAGTACGCCATGCCTTGTGATATCGAATTCAAGGACGAGATGCCCAAGACCTTGGTTGGCAAAGTTGCCTACCGGGTACTGGAAGAGGAAGAATTGGCCAAAATGAAGGCGAAACAAGAATAATTAAAAGGCACCGCAGGAGCGGTGCCTTTGCTTTATAATTGATGTTCATCATATACGGCTCTTACGCCACCGATGAATTTGGGCCGGATACGTGCAGCGACGATCAGAGCCTCGCCGATCCGGTTATTTTCCAACCGCACGGGCACTGCCACCTTTTTCAGGTGCATACCGATAAGGGTCAGGCCAATGTCAATGCCTGCATCTGCCTTGATCTCCTCCACGGCAACGGGATCCGTAAATCCTGCATATGCCTGTGTGGCCAAGGAGCCGCCGGCCTTGGGCTGGGGAATGACATTGACAGGTTCTGCATAGGGAACTGCGGCCCGTTCCACAATAATGGCCCGGTTCAGATGCTCACAGCATTGCACCGCCAAATAAAAACCGTTCTCTTTCACATAGTCGTGCAGGGCGTCAAAAATCTCCTTGGCAGTATCTGGATTGGAATTGGTGCCGATTTTGGAGCCAAGCACTTCACTGGTGGAACACCCAACGACAATAATACTGCCGGGTTTCAAATTGGCTTTGCCTCCTAATTCTTCAATGACCGCCTTGGTCTGCTGATAAATGGTCATGAAATTCACTCCTTTGCGTTTATGGTGTTATTATAGCAAAGAGTTTCCGTATTTTCCAGTAGTTATTGAAGAATATTTGGAGACTACGGGACTCGATTTGCAAAATGCCTTCCCCCTGGGGGGAAGGTGGCAAAAATCTTTGATTTTTGACGGATGAGGGGTAAAGCATTTTGTCTCCCTTTGCACCTCACGGTGCAGGAGACTACGGGACTCGATTTGCATTTTCGCCTTTGGCGAAAATTATTGTGTTGCCGCCGTCCAGCCAGCGGCAAGCAACAGTCCCCCGGACTGTTGCATTTACATCGGTTCGAGTCCCTTGTCGACACCATAACAAAACAAACGGCACCCAACAGGGTGCCGTTGTTTTGTTGGTGGAGACTACGGGACTCGAACCTGTGACCTCATGCGTGTGAAGCATGCGCTCTAACCAGCTGAGCTAAGCCTCCATTTCGGGAACAGGTAAGATTATAGCATACTTTGGAAATTTGTCAAGCACCAGTTTTTTTACATCCATAAAAGATTTTTCTTCCATTCTTGGCATAGGTATGCTATGATAATCAATAGACAAAAAACGACAAGGAGTGTTGTTATGAATTCAATCTTTAAACGCATCAGCACCCTGCTCTTGGTGCTGATTCTGATGGTCTCGGCTCTGCCGGCTTCTGTTACGGCTTCCCCCGCATCCAGTAAGATCTATACCACCCCTACCGGCTATACATCGGCCTCGGATGTGGACTATGTCAAAAGCGGAAACACCATTGCCAACTGGGGCGCACGGGGTGAGGATTGCCTGTTTTTATCCTCATATGCCGAAGATTACTACACAGGTGACTATGATTTTGACACCCTTTCGGCTCTTCCCGGCGGAAGCAGTCAAAGCAACGCATCTTCCAGTGCCCTTTATGGCGAATTGCAGGATTTGATGGAATCCACTCACTCTTTCTATACATATTATGACGGAAATAAGAATGTCCGTTCTTACTATAAGTACACCGACTGCGTGAGCAACGACACATCCAAGGTTGCCTTGCTTTATCGCGGCGGTCTGGAAACCAGTTCCTGGAACAGCGGCAAAATTTGGAACCAGGAACACGTATGGCCGCAAAGCAAACTGAGTAGTTCTCAGCAGATCGGCGATATTATGCATCTGCGTCCTGCAAATCCCTCCGAAAACACTTCCCGTAACAACACGGCCTATGGTGAAGGCTCCGGATATTATGATCCCGGTGTTTCCGTTCGCGGTGACTGCGCCCGTATGGTTCTTTATATGTACGTCCGTTGGGGAAAAAGCAACACATGGGGCAGTAGTGGCGTCATGCAAAACGTCGATGTTCTGCTGGACTGGATGGAAGAAGATCCCGTTGACACCTGGGAAATGGGCCGTAATGATGCTGTTCAGTCCATCACAGGCGTTCGGAATGTCTTTGTAGACTACCCTGAGTTTGCATGGCTTCTGTTCGGTCAGGATGTCCCCGAAGGTATCACCACTCCCTCTGATAATGATGGCGTAAGTGCAAATCCCGGCGGTAATAACAACAATAATAACAATAATACCAGCACCCCCGCAACCCAACCCGCTACTAAGCCGGCAACGCAGCCTACCACCAAACCTGCAACTCAGCCTGCTACCAAACCTGCAACCCAGCCCTCCACACAGACCACGCAGCCCAGCACCAGCACCGCCCCCTCTACCGGCACAACCAATCCGGTAACCAGCACGCCTCCCTCCTCCAACAGTACTCCCGCACCCATGGCAACCAACTCCGTTCCCGCTCCCACATTGCCCAAGGGAAATGACGAAAGTAACCCCAATTCCTGGATCTTGATTGTGATCCTGGTTGCAATCGCTTTGATCGGCGGCGGTGTTGCTGTTTACTTCCTCGTTATCCGGCCAAAGAAAGCCACCCCTGTGACCGAGCCCGAGACCGAAGAAGAACCCACCGACAATAATGAAAAACATAAAATTTGCCCGGATGCGATGCACCCGTGCATTTCTATTTTTTATACAAATCGGTAGTCGTCGCCATCGACTTCCAGCGAACCGGCGTAATAGGCCGCGATCACGTTTTCCAGATCGATTGCGTCCTGCACGCCGGCTGTTTCATAGCAGGAGTGCATAGCCAGCTGGGGAAGTCCGATATCCGCCGTAGGCACGGACACATGGGAAAGAGAAATGTTACCCAATGTGGAACCGCCGGGGATATCCGCCCGGTTGCAGTAGGTCTGCACCTTCACGTCTGCCTTTTGGCAAACCTTGCGGAAGATGGCCGCCGACACGCCATCGGTGCTGTAACGCAGGTTAGCATTGAATTTCAGCACCACACCGCCATTGACCACAGGAGCATTGTTTGCATCGGCAAATTCCGGGTGATTGGGATGGACGGCATGGGCATTGTCCGCAGAGATCATAAAGGAATTGCTGAGCATCACCTGCTCATCCAGACCCAAACCGGCACAAATGCGGCTAAGGGTGGATTCCAGCAGCTTGGATGCCGCGCCTTGCACCGAGGAAGAACCCACTTCCTCGCTGTCAAAAACGCACAGCACAGGGATGCTGTTGCCGTCTTCGGCATTCAGGAAGCCCTGGGTACAGCCCCATGCACACTGCAAGTCATCCAAAGCGGCGGAGGAGATATATTCCTCGTCGATACCCCAAACGGTAGTTTTCTGACGAATGTACAGATACAAATCGTGTCCCAGGATCTCGCCGCCTGCCTCTTCTTCCAGCAGGTCATTCAGTTTTCCGGCGGCATCCGCACCGCCCAACAGGGGCAGTGTATCCACCGCGGGATTCCACTTGTAGCCCTCATTTGCCTGGCGGTTCATGTGGATAGCCACGTTTGGAATCATCATCAGGTCTCTGTCAATGTCCACCAGGCGGCTCTGGATGCCGTCCTCTGTGTCCACCAGAACACGACCTGCAATGGATAGGGGGCGATCCAGCCAGGGAGCGATAAGCATTCCGCCGTATTTCTCGGTAGCCAAACGGGTGTACTTGCCCGTCAGTTCCCCGTTTTCCTTGACTTTGAAGGTGGGGCGGTCAGAATGACTGGCCGTCATCAAAAAGCCCTTGGGCGTGGTCTCCGGCACGCGGAATGCCAGAACTGCCGTGCCGCCCCGGGTCAGATAATATTTACCGCCGGCGGTGAGATTCCACGCTTCTCCCTCTGCTAACCGGATGTAACCCGCATCAGCCAAAACATCTGCCAAATAGGCCGCCGCATGATAAACACTCACAGACGCATCCAAAAACGCCATAAGTTTTTCTGTTCTGTGATCCATAAGTAACCTCCTGTTACATTTATTATCCCTATTTTACATAAAATACTGCTCTGCGTCAACTAGAAAACGGAAATGTCAAATTTTGTCGATTATTGTCGAACGATTGTTTTGAATTTTCCTTGCAAAAAACGAGACATTATGCTAAATTATAGGTGTCGCACACGGCAGGTCTTGTCGTGCTTTCTGGGGAAAAAGTTCACTATGACAGGAGAGGAAGTTATGGATAAACGCACAACTGTATTCATTGCCGACAGTGCAGAAGAATTCTGCGGTGCTCTGTCGACAGCGTTAAACAGTACAGCAAATTTTCAGATCATCGGCACAGCCAGCGACGGGGAGCAGGCTGCGAAAATGATCCAGGAAAAGAAACCGGATATGCTGGTTATGGATATGATGATGCCCAAACTGGATGGAATCAGCATTTTAAAAGCCATTTCCGGAATGGAAAAGAAGCCGATTATTTTGGCTACATCCGGGTTTATTAACGACTATGTGGGGTCCATTGCCACCGGATTGGGAGTCCGGTACATGATGCTCAAGCCCTGTGATGTGTCCGCTGTTGTGGATCGTCTGGAAGAATTCCGCGGTGGGGAGAACCAGCGGATCATTCCTATGCACCGCCTGGACAAAAACAGCATTGAGACCCTTGTCACCGGCATCATCCATGAGATTGGCGTTCCCGCCCATATCAAAGGCTATCAATACCTGCGTGAGGCGATCATCATTGCCGTGGAAGATATGGATGTGATCAACGCCATCACCAAGGTTCTCTACCCCCAGGTAGCCAAGAGCTTTGGCACCACACCTTCCCGTGTGGAAAGAGCCATCCGTCACGCCATTGAGGTGGCATGGGATCGGGGCGATCTGGATACTTTGCAAAAGTTCTTTGGCTATACGGTGTCAAACACCAAGGGCAAACCCACAAATTCCGAATTCATCGCTCTCATTGCGGACAAGTTGCAGTTGCAGCTGAAATCCGCCGACGTGGCACATCTATAAAATAAAATCGGGTATGGATTGATTCCATGCCCGTTTTTTGCTGTTTTTCTCATTGACAGAACGGACAAAAGCATCTATAATTACCATAGCAAATTGGGGCCTTGCAGGCCCAAAATCTCAAATTACATTTGGCTTAACAAGCCACAGGAGGTAACTGAATTATGGATGTTTTAAGCAGACTGGCAAACTCCATCGTTGTCCCCGTTGTCGTCATAGACGACGCTAAGGACGCTGTCCCCACCGCTAAGGCCATGGCCGCCGGCGGCGTTGACGTGATGGAGATCACCTTCCGCACCGCCGCTGCTCCCGAAGCTATCAAGGCTGTTGCTGAAAACTGCCCTGACGTATTGGTTGGTGCCGGTACCATTTTGAACCTGGAGCAGTGCAAACTGGCTGTTTCCATGGGTGCAAAGTTCATCGTCTCCCCCGGTTTTGACCCGCAGGTGGTTGGCTGGTGTATCGAAAACGGTATCGCCGTCACCCCCGGCTGTGTCACTCCCACCGAGATCACCATGGCTGTGAATGCAGGTTTGAAGGTCGTCAAGTTCTTCCCCGCCAATGTTTACGGCGGTCTGAACGCCATGAAGAACCTGTCCGCTCCTTTTGTGGGCGTGAAGTTCCTGCCCACCGGCGGTGTTAACGCTGGCAATATCAAGGAATATGTGGACGCTCCCTTCATCCATGCCGTCGGCGGCAGCTGGGTGTGCCCCAAGGCTGATATCGCAGCCGGCAATTTCGACAAGATCACCGCACTTTGTGTCGAGGCTCGCAAGAACGCCAAGGGCGAATAAGAATACCTGTCATTGCGAGCCAGTGCTCACACTGGCGTGGCAATCCCGTAAGTCGATGGGGATTCCCACGGTCGCTTTGCTCCCTCGGAATGACAACAATTTTATATTTTATTTTGAAAGGATATAGAATACTATGGCAAAAGTAATTACCTTTGGCGAGCTGATGCTCCGCCTGCAACCTTACAACTACGAGCGTTTCGTACAGTGCGATCACGTGGAATTCACCTTCGGCGGCGGCGAAGCAAACGTTGCTGTTTCTTTGGCTAACTACGGCATGGACGTGGCTTACGTCACCAAGCTGCCCACTCACGCCATCGGCCAGAGTGCTGTCAACTCCCTGCGTCGCTACGGCGTAGACACCAGCAAGATCGTCCGCGGCGGTGACCGTGTTGGCATCTACTTCAACGAGAAGGGTGCTTCTCAGCGTGGCAGCGTTTGTATCTATGACCGTGCCAACTCCGCCATCGCAAAGGCTGAGCCCGCCGATTTCGACTGGGATGCCATCTTCGACGGTGCTGAGTGGTTCCACTTCACCGGCATTACCCCCGCACTGGGTGGCAATCTGGTTGAGATCTGCAAGCAGGCTTGTATCGCCGCTAAGGCAAAGGGTCTGAAGATTTCCTGCGACCTGAACTACCGCGGCAAGCTGTGGACCCGTGCTGAGGCCCGCGAAGCTATGACCCAGCTGTGCCAGTACGTTGACGTGTGCATCTCCAACGAGGAAGACGCAAAGGACGTGTTCGGCATTGAGGCCGAGGCTACCGACATCTACGGCGGCAGCCTGAACCACGAGGGCTACAAGTCCGTTGCTAAGCAGCTGGCTGACAAGTTCGGCTTCGAGATGGTTGCCATCACTCTGCGTGAAAGCCACTCCGCTTTTGACAACGGCTGGAGTGCAATGCTGTACAATGTCAAGGATAACGAGTACTGCTTCTCCAAGAAGTACGACCTGCACATCATTGACCGCGTTGGCGGCGGTGACAGCTTCGGCGGCGGTCTGATCTACTCCGTGCTGAACGGCAAGAGCACCCAGGCTGCTGTGGAATTTGCAGTTGCTGCTTCTGCTTTGAAGCACTCCATCGAGGGCGACTACAACATGGTCACTGTGGCTGAGGTTGAGAAGCTGGCCGGTGGCGACGGTTCCGGCCGTATCCAGAGATAAGGAGCACTCCATGGCAAACGAAGAAGTTTTGCAGGAAGAGGAGTCCAACATTCTGATGCTCACTGACGAGAACGGTCAGGATGTGGAATTTGAGTATCTGGACTGTATCGAGTACCAGGGCAAGGGATATCTGGTTCTCATGCCCGCCGACGAGAATGCTTCCGAGATCATCATTCTGGAAGTGGAACCGGTGGACGAGGAGACCGAAAACTACCTCTCCGTCTCCGACGAGAATGTTCTGAATGCCGTTTACGGCATCTTCAAAGAGCGCTATAAAGATGTTCTGACTTTTGAAGACTAAGACAAATGAAAATCGGCACCCATTTGGGTGCCGATTTTTTGTATACCTTAGTCCTTGGTCAGAACTTTTTTCTGCCAGGTTTTCTTGCCGCATTGCGGACAGCGCATATATCTTGTTCTGGCCATATGCGGTGCTAAATTGACCGATTTGTATGTCGGTACATATCGGTTTCCGCACTCTTTACATGCATAGTAACCGGCTACTTGCTCAATCCGCAGCGCGTAGAAGCAACCTGCCAAAAACAGAGCAAACCCAAGAACAATCAGAGAAATTCTTACCCAGGATTCCATTTGCACAAAGGCTGCGACAAAGATCAGCGCAAGCAGAACAACGGTTGCTGTAATGCCGATCAATACTTCTACTGCCAGTAATCTTTTGTCTGCCTGTTCCTTTTGTTTGACGGCTTCAAGCAAGTTCTTTTCCAATTCTTTATTGTAATTATCCATTGTAACTACCTCCCCACTCAATAAATCGTTTACGGTAATACCCAGAACATCACACAATTCCAGCATAATCGAAGAATCCGGCAGAGATTTCCCGTTTTCCCATTTGGATATTGCTCTATCGGTGATTCCCAGTGTTTCTGCCAACTGCATTTGCGTCAGATTTGCACGTTTTCTGCGCTCGGCAATAAATTTTCCAATTTTAACCTGATCCATGGATGTCCTCCTTTCGATTTCAGTATAACAGCGTCGAGGGAAACTGTCTACAAACTGGTGGTTGAGTGAGAAAACAGGGGCGATTATGAATCGCCCCTGTGATTTTTAATGCCAACCAGAGTCTTCCGATTCCGGTTTTTTGCTTCTGTTGAGCAATTTTTCCACAACCTGTGCTGTGGAAACATTCTCGTACAGCACCGCACAGGCGGCCCGGACGATGGGCATATCCACGCCGTACTTTTTCGCCAGCTCCCAGGCAGATTTGGCGGCATAGTAGCCTTCCACCACAGCACCGATCTTCTCTCTTGCCTCATTGGGCGATTTTCCCTGGCCGATGAGGATACCTGCCCGGCGGGTTCGGGAATGGGGGGACGTACAGGTGACGATCAAATCCCCTACTCCAGCCAGACCGGCAAAGGTATCCCGGTTTGCACCCATGGCAACGCCCAGTCGGGCCATTTCCGTCAAGCCCCGGGTCATGAGCATGGCTTTGATATTGTCACCGTAGCCCATACCGTCGGTCACGCCGGCACACAGGGCAATCACGTTTTTCAGTGCACCGCCCAATTCCGCACCCACGATATCCGGGCTGGTATAGATGCGGAAATAGTCAGACATGAACGCATCCTGCACCAGTTCCGCATGGGACTGCTCCGGGCTTGCTGCCACACAGCCGGTGGGCATACTTTGGGCCAGTTCTTCCGCATGGCTGGGGCCGGTCAGAGCCACCACAGGACGGTTCGTCTGCCCCTGTACCACCTGGCTCATGCGAAGCAAAGTGCCTTCTTCAATGCCCTTAGTCACTGACACCATAACCGTATTTTCGTCCAGATATGCCGCGATCTGACGGCACACTTGCCGAATGGCGTGGGAAGGACTGGCAATCACCACCAGCGTACACCCCGCCACACACGCAGGCTCAGCCGATATTTTCAGTTCCTCCGGCAAGGTGATCCCATCCAAGCGGGGGTTATGCCGGGTATTTTGCATTTGCTCTGCCTTTTCGGCAGACCGTGCCATCAAAGTCACATCATGGCCATTTTTGCACAAGGCGATGGCCAGTGCCGTGCCCCAGGCACCGCTTCCAACAACTGTAATTCTCATTTGTTCAAATCCCTGTGAATCAGATGGACCTTGGACTCTGTTCCCTTGATCAGGCGGGCGATATTGCTTCTGTGCATAAAAATGGCCAACAGGCCGATGAGCACGCCTCCCGCCATGACGATCCAGTCACCGTAGTAAACCACGCCAAAGCCCACAGAACAGGTCAGTGCACCAAGTACAGAACCCAGAGAAACATACCGGGTAATGGCAAAAGCGATGACGAACACACCCAGCATCACCAAAGCGATACGCCAATCCAGAATCAGTGCCGCTGTGAAACCGCACAGGATGCCCTTGCCGCCCTTGAAGCCCAGCAGGGCCGGGAAATCATGGCCTACAGAAACCATCACAATGCCCAGCACCAGGCCCTCCCGGTAATATCCAAAGGATGCCAGTGCCCAGCCGGCGGTATAGGACGCCGCAACGGTCTTGAGCATATCTACCAATATCACCAGAAGCGTGCTCCATCCGCCGTAACTGCGGAAGAAATTGGTCAGACCCGCATTGCCGCTTCCGTGCTTGCGTACGTCATCACCGGCAACCAAGGCAGAAACGCACACGGAGCCGTTGAGGTTTCCCAAAAGATAAGCGGTCAGTGCCGCAACCAACACAGCCCAAACCATTATACATCCTCCTTATCGCCCTTCTGGCGAATGGTGATCCGCACAGGCGTGCCCTTCAACCCAAACACTTCCCGAATCTGATTTTCCAGATACCGTTGGTAAGAGAAATGGAACAGCCGGGCATCGTTGCAGAAAATAACGAAATGGGGCGGCTTGGTGCTTGCCTGGGTCATGTAATAGATCTTCAAGCGACGGCCCTTATCCGTAGGCGGCTGAACCCGGGCGGTAGCATCCGCCAGAACGCTGTTCAGTGCACCGGTCGTGATGCGGCTGGTGTTCTGGGCATGAACGTCCTGGACCACCTGGAACAGCTTGTCCACCCGCTGGCCGGTCAGTGCAGACAGAAATACCACCGGAGCATAGAGCATGTAGCTCAAGCCGTTGCGGACTTCTCCTTCCATGTCCCGCATGGTATTGGTTTCCTTATCCTCCACGGCGTCCCACTTGTTGACAACAATAATGGCAGCTTTGCCCGCCTCATGGACCAGGCCGGCAATTTTGGTGTCCTGCTCGGTGACGCCTTCGTTGGCATCCACCAGAATCAGACACACATCTGCCCGCTCAATGGCGTTGATGGAACGCATGTTGGAATACCGCTCGATGGCATCGTCCACCTTGCTCTTACGACGCATACCGGCGGTGTCGATGAAGCAGTATTTTCCGGATTCATTTTCAAAATAAGAGTCGATGGCATCCCGGGTAGTGCCGGCCACATCGGAAACAATGACCCGTTCCTCTCCCAAAATGCGGTTTAGTAAACTGCTCTTACCCACATTGGGTTTGCCAACGATGGCAACCTTGATGATATCGCTTTCTTCCTCATCTTCATCCTCAGCAGGTATATTTTCCAGCACCCAGTCCAGCATGTCGCCGGTACCGTGACCGTGGACGGCAGAGGTTTCAAACAGATCGCCAATGCCCAGGCTGTAAAATTCGTACACATCCGGGTTCACAAGACCCACGGAGTCGCACTTATTCACCGCCAGGCACACCGGCTTGCCGCTTTTGCGGAGCATGGTAGCCACATCCTGGTCCGCGGCGGTAACACCGGAACGAACATCGGCAACCATAATGATGGCATCCGCCAGTTCAATACCGATCTCCGCCTGGCGACGCATGAATTTCAGCATATCACTGTCCGTGCCCGGTTCGATACCGCCGGTATCCACCAGGGAGAAGTGCCGGTTGCACCACTCACAGTCGCCGTAGATCCGGTCACGGGTAACACCGGGGGTATCCTCAACGATGGAGGTGCGCTGACCGGTCAGCTTATTAAAAAGCATGGACTTGCCCACATTGGGTCTGCCAACAATGGCAACCAAAGGCTTTGCCATGGCTTATCACTCCTTTCTGGGGAATTCTTTACATTACATTATGGCACATATCCGCTGCAAAATCAACGAATTTTCTGCCGATTCA
>JAZOBY010000044.1:0-21989 GCA_045596215.1 Faecousia sp. | reverse complement strand
AAGCAGAACATCCTCTTCCCCCTGCAGAACCTGAAGGGCGAGGACAAGATGACCAAGGAAGCCATGTTGGAGCGGGCCTATGAGGCCGCCCGCCTGGTGCAGATCGAGGAGCTGATGGAGCGCAAGCCCTCCGAGCTCTCCGGCGGCCAGCAGCAGCGCGTGGCCATCGCCCGCGCGCTTGTGAAGATGCCCAGAGTTTTGCTGCTGGACGAGCCCCTTTCCAACCTGGACGCCCGTCTGAGACTGCAGACCCGTGAGGAGATCCGCCGTATCCAGAAGGAGACCGGCATCACCACCATCTTCGTTACCCACGACCAGGAAGAGGCTATGTCCATTTCCGATATGATCGTGGTTATGAAGCTGGGTGTTGTGCAGCAGATCGGCGCACCTCAGGAAGTTTACGACAATCCTGTGAACCTGTTCGTTGCCAAGTTCCTGGGTACTCCTCCCATCAACGTGTTTGATGGCAGCGTAAAGGACGGCAAGCTGTACATCGGAGAGGAAGCTGTTCTGGATGTAAATGGCGTTGCCGATCAGGAAGTTGCAGTGGGCATCCGTCCCGAGGGCTTTGTGCTGGATGAGAATGGCCCCCTGACCTGTAAGCTGACCAGTCTGGAAGTTATGGGCCGCGACGTGAGCATCGTCTCCGAGAACGCCGCTTGTCAGGGCCCTGTGATCCGCTCCATTATCAATGCTGACAACAAGGTGGATGTCACCGCTGAGAATGTCAAGTACTCCTTGAAGGCACATAAGGTATTCATCTTCAACAAGGAAACCGAAGAAAGAATCTATTTTTGAGGTGAATGAATATGGTAGATAGCAAACATCAATGGAAAGCCTGGCTCTACCTGTCACCGGCCATCGCCTTGTTGCTGGTCTTCACCGTGTGGCCCATCATCAACACTGTGCGTATCGCTTTTTTGGAAGGCTACAACGCCCTGGAAGCTGCATACGGTTTGACTTTTGAGTTTGGTTTCGGCAACTTTGAAAAGGTTTTGATGTACGAGGATTTTCTCACTTGTCTGAAAAACACGATGCTGCTGACAGTTTTGACAGTTCCCATTTCCACAGTTTTGGCTCTGCTGATCGCAGTTGCCCTGAATTCCATTAAACCCCTGCAAAAGTTCCTGCAGACCATCTTCTTCCTGCCCTACGTGACCAACTCCATCGCCATCGGCATGGTTTTCGCCGCGATGTTCAACATCATCGGCCTGAGCCCTGACGGCATGCGGGCAGAAAGCTGGGGCATCATCAACAACGTGATTATGTTCTTTGGCGGTGAGCCCATCAACTGGATCAACGCCCAGTCTTCCTATGCTGCAAATATTGCAGTTATGACCATCTATATTGTATGGAACGCTCTGCCCTTCAAGATCCTGATCCTGCTGGGCGGTCTGCAGTCCATCAACAAGCAGTATTATGACGCTGCCCGTGTGGACGGTACTCCCCGCTGGAGAGTTCTGACCAAGATCACCGTTCCTCTGCTGAGCCCCATGCTGGCGTATGTTATCATCACCAGCTTCATCGGCGGCTTTAAGGAATACTCCAGCATCGTGGGTATCTTTGGTGAAAAGATGGGCCCCGTTGGTGCTGACCTGAAGCTGAACACCATGGTCGGTTACATTTACGAGGCTTTGCCTGAGATGAACTACGGTATTGCAAGTGCCGCAGCTCTGGTTCTGTTCGGTATCATTCTTGTTGTGACGATGATTAACCTCTACGTCAGCAAGAAGCGGGTCCATTTCTAAGGAGGTGCATTATGGCTAAGAAAAAAGATAGTGTTGTAATGCAAGAGCAGGACCTGCAGCAGGTTTCCGCACAGCAAAGAGTATTTCAGGCAGTTGTAAAAGCCGGTACCTACCTGTTCCTCGGTATTATGGCTCTGATCGTGCTGTTCCCCTTCTACTGGATGATCATTTCTTCCTTGAAGGATCTGGCAGAATACCGCCTGAATGTTCCCACCCTGTGGCCGCAGAAAATCATTTGGCACAACTATGTGGAAGCATTTGATACCGCAGATTTGGGTCAGCTGTTCCTGAACACTGCCTATGTTGGCATCGTTTCCACAATTTTGTCCCTGGTAATTACCGTTCTGTCCGCCTTTGCCTTTGCCCGCCTGGAATTCAAGGGCAAGGACGCCATGTTTGCCGCACTGCTGGCAACCATGATGATCCCCGGCGAGCTGTTCACCATCACCAACTATGCAACCATCAACGAGTTCGGCTGGATGAAGACCTTTACGGTTTTGATCGTGCCGTTCCTGGTCAGCGTGTTCTATATCTACCTGCTGCGTCAGAACTTCCTGCAAATCCCTAACGAGCTGTATCTGGCCGCCAAGGTGGACGGCTGCGGTGACCTCAAGTATCTGTGGAAGGTTATGATTCCTCTGGCAATGCCCACGCTGATCTCTATCACCATTCTGAAAATGATGGGTGCATGGAACTCCTACGTGTGGCCCCGCCTGGTTGCAAATGACGATGCACACCGCCTGATCACCAACGGTCTGCGTAACGCGTTTACCACAACCACCGGTGATGTCAACTATCCCGTGCAGATGGCTGCTGTTGCCATCGTTTCCGCTCCGCTGTTCCTGGTGTTCCTGTTCCTGAGAAAGTATATCATGGCAGGTGTCAGCCGCAGCGGTATCAAGGGTTAATCGGCCGAAAGGTCTTAACACAATAAACATACAAGCAAGAAAGGAAATCAAGAGTTATGAAAAAGATCGTAGCGATTCTCCTGCTGGTTACTATGCTGCTTGGCATTGGTCTGATGTCCGGCTGTAATAGCAACAATGCAGCTGAGGTTCTGAAGAAGGACTTCGTGATCCCCGAAGGTGGTTATGATGGCAGCGAAGTCACCATCACCTTCTACCACACCATGGGTCAGAACCTGAGAGATGTTCTGGATAAGTTCATCCCCGAGTTCAACAAGCTGTACCCCAACATCAAGGTTGTCCACGAGCAGGTGGGCGGCTATGAGGACGTCCGCGACCAGATCAAGACCGAGCTGACCGTCGGCAACCAGCCCAACATCGCTTACTGCTACCCCGACCATGTTGCACTGTACAACGTTGCAAAGGCAGTTGTCACTTTGGATGACCTGATCGCCAGCGACATTGAGATTACCCGTGATGACGGAACCACCGAAATCCTGGGCCTGACTGCTGAGCAGCAGGCTGACTTCATCGAAGGCTACTACGATGAAGGTAAGCAGTTCGGTGACGGCAAGATGTACACCCTGCCTTTCTCCAAGTCCACCGAAGTTCTGTACTACAACAAGACCTTCTTTGATGCAAACGGCCTGACTCCTCCCACCACTTGGGACGAGATGGAAGAAGTCTGTGAGAAGATCAAGGAAATCGACCCCACTTCCATTCCTCTGGGCTATGACTCCGAGTCCAACTGGTTCATCACCATGTGTGAGCAGCTGGGCAGCGACTACACCAGTGCTACCGGCGACCACTACCTGTTCAACAACGACACCAACAAGCAGTTCGTCAAGCGTTTCCGCGAGTGGTACCAGAAGGAATATGTGACCACCCAGGAAATCTACGGCGCTTACACTTCCGGCCTGTTCACCGCTACCACCGGTCAGCGCAGCTATATGTCCATCGGTTCTTCCGCAGGTGCTAAGCATCAGCGTCCCGCTGCCGATGCATCCGGCAACTACGCATTCGAAGTTGGCATCACCACCATTCCTCAGGTTGACGCTTCCAATCCCAAGGTCATTTCTCAGGGCCCCAGCGTCTGTATCTTCAAGGATGCCAATCCTCAGGAAGTTGTCGCTTCCTGGCTGTTCGTTAAGTACCTGACCACCAACGTGAACTTCCAGGCTGCCTTTGCAGATGCTTCCGGTTACGTTCCCGTTCTGAAGTCCGTTGCTGACCATCCCACCTATGCGGCAAAGATGGCACAGGCTGATGGCTTCGACAACATCACCTACCTGTCTGCTAAGGTTTGTATGGAGCAGGCTGACGCCTACTACACCTCTCCCGCCTTCAACGGCTCTGCCAAGGCTCGTGACGAAGTGGGCAGCCTGATTCAGGCCGCTTTCATCGGCGATGCTTCCGCCGGTCTGGATGCTTTGATCGACAAGGTCTTCCAGGACGCAATCAACAACTGTAATAAGTAATGAAGAAGAGCTTTCTGAAAATCATTTCCCTGCTTTTGGTCCTTTGTCTGTTTACGGGCTGTACGCCCGAGGCTCCGGTGGATAACCCCACCGAAGCCCAGACACAGGTAGTGGACTACGCTGCCTCTGTCAAGCTGAACCCTGACAACGGCTGCAAGCAGGAAGAGGTCACAGTCAAACAATACATTGACGGTGATACTGTGCATTTTTACAGCAAAGAAATCGCCGGCGGCGTGCTGAAAGCCCGTTTTATGGCTGTCAACACCCCGGAATCCACCGGTAAGATCGAAGAATTCGGCAAGACCGCAGCGGCCTTTACCAAGGAAAAGCTGGTTGCTTCCGAATCCATCGTGGTTGAGTCCGATACTGCCAACTGGGATGCAGACTCCACCGGTGGCCGGTACATGGTTTGGATTTGGTACAAGCCCCAGGGTGCGTCCGAATACCGGAACCTGAATATTGAGTTGCTGCAAAATGGTCTGGCCATTGCTTCCAGCTCCTTCAATAACCGTTACGGCACCACTTGTTCTGCCGCGATCGATCAGGCAAAGGCTCAGAAACTGAATGTGCATTCCGGTAAGCCCGACCCCAACTTCTTCTACGGTCAGGCAACGGAGATCGACTTGAAGGAACTGCGTACCAATGTTGCCAACTACAACGGTGCAAAGGTTGCGGTTACCGGTGTCATCACCATGCACTACAACAACGGCTTCTATCTGGAAGCCCAAGATCCCGAAACCGGCCTGTACTACGGTATGTACGCTTACTACGGCTTTAACTTCAACGGCATGCACCTGGTTAAGGTGGGCAGCGAAGTTCGCATTGCCGGTAACGTTTCCGAGTTCAGCGGTTCCTGGCAGATTTCCGGCATGTCTTACAGCGACTTCCTTCCCGATCCCGATGACGTGAAGCTGCTCAGCGAAGGCAATGAGCCTGCATTTACGCTGACTGACCCCGATACCTTTGCCAACGGCAAGGTGAATGTGGAAATCACCGACCCCGAGACCGAGGAAGTCACCACCAAGGAGTACAAGTATGCCGAAGTGGCATTGGGTACTTCCGTGGAAATGAAGAACCTGTATGTCCAAAGCGTTTACACCACCCAAAGCGATAATGTGAACTCTGATGGTGCTATGACGTTGACCTGCGTGGCAGACGGCGTGACCATCGATGTTCGTACCATTGTTTTGACTGACGATAACGGCAACGTCATCACTGCCGATGCCTACAAGGGCAAGACCATTGATGTCAAGGGCATCGTGGATTGCTTCAACGGCGATTATCAGATCAAAGTCATGGATGACAACTATATTACCGTTCATTAAATAAAAAGGAGAAGAGATTATGAAAAAAATTGTTTCCTTCCTTCTGCTCCTGGCAATGGTTCTCGGCTGCTTCGCCGGTTGTGCCCCTGAGGCACCTGCCGAAGATGCAGGCCTGATCGCCGCCAAGGATTACCTGTACGCAATGTACAAGGATTCTGATGCAAAGACCGCTGTCGACTACTCCGTGGTTGGCCAGGTCCGTATTGAGGATGTGGTCTACCCCATCACCTGGACTGTTGACAAGACCGATAATGTTCAGATCACTACTGGTGAGAACAACATGGTCTTTGTCAAACTCATCCCCGGCACTGAGGATATCAATTACAAGTTGACTGCTACTTTGAAGAATGCAAACGGCCAGGAAGCGTCTGTTTCTTTTGACCACTTCATTCCCAAGGCTGACGGTGCTGCTGTGACCCTGGCTGACGGCACTTACGTGATTCTGGCTGGCAACTTGACCATGAGTTCTCTGTCTGCAGACAAATCCTATGGCTATCCCTATGCTACCGAAGTTACTGTTGCTGACGGGGCAGTATCCGGCTATACTGCTGCTGACGTTCTGACCATCAAGAACGTGGACGGCGGCTTTACCATTCAGGATGCCCAGGGCCGCTACTTCTACTTGAAGGGCACCTACAACAGCTTCAATGTGGACGCCACTGCTCCGGCAGAGGGCCACATCTTCTCCATCCTGAGCAAGGACGGCAAGTATTTGATTCAGAACAATCTGGAAAAGAAGACACTGGCTTACAGCACTTCTTACTCCTCCTGGGGCTGCTACCCCGAGCTGACCGATGACCACACTTCTTTGGTGGATATCATCGCTGTAACTGCTTCTGATGCAACTCCTGCTCCCGATAGTGGCAATAACAACTCCGGCAACTCCGGCAACACCAGCACCGGCGGCGACAAGGTTGATACCGACAAGACCAGTGCAACCATTTACTACGCTGGCGAAAAGCTGTATATCACCGGCACTGAGTATGCTTACACCAGCAGCACCAGCGGCAAGACCAAGATCGAGCTAACTCTGTCCGACAAGAAGGCCGACGCCATTGCCCTGACCATTAAGACCAATTCCGACAAGACCATTTCCTTCGTCGCAGGCGGCAAGTACCTGTTCTGTGACGGCACTGATGTGAAGTTCGTATCCTCTCAGAGTGACAACACCAAGTTTGTACTGGAATCCGCAGGTAAGGATCAGTACTACATCAAGTGTGCAGTTGCCAACTACAACGGCAATCCTCAGTATCTGGAAGTTTACAAGGGCTACCTGACCTGCTACGGCATGGGTGCTGATGCTTCCATCTACACCTTCGAGTTGAAGGACACCTCCGGTGCAAAGGGTAAGGTTACCCATGTTGGTTCTTCCTCCTCCGGTGGCAACACTTCCGGCGGTAACACCAGCGGTGGCAATACCTCCGGCGGCACTACCGGTGGCACCGCTACTGATACCACCAAGACCAGTGCAACCCTGTACTATGCAGGCGAGAAGCTGTACGTTACCGGTACTGCCTACATCTACACCAGCTCCAACGGCAACACCAAGGATCAGCTGATTATGTCCGATAAGAAGGCTGACGCCATTGCTCTGACTATCAAGACCAACTCCGACAAGACCATCTCCTTCGTTGCGGAGGGCAAGTACCTGTCTGCTGACGGCACCAATGTTAAGTTCGTCTCCAAGCAGGACGACAACACCAAGTTTGTTCTGGAATCCGCAGGCGCAGAGGGCAAGTACTTCATCAAGTGCGCTGTTGCTAACTATCAGGGCAAGGCTCAGTACCTCGAAGTTTACAAGGGCTATCTGACATGCTACGGCATGGGCACTGATGCTTCCATCTACACCTTCGAGCTGAAGGATACCTCCGGTGCTAACGGTAAGATCACTGCTGCCAGCTCCTCTGGTGGTTCTTCTTCCGGCAACTCCGGCAACACTGGTAACACTGGTAACACCGGTAACACCGGTAACACCGGCAACACTGGCAACTCCGGCAGCACCTCCACCACAACCGGTAAGACCGTCACCTTCGACTTCACTGGTCTGACCGCATGCGATTCTAATGCTATTGATGCTACTACCGCAGCTTCCTTGTTTAATAACTCCACTTTGACCAGTGTGGAAGCTACCAAGGTCTATCAGGGCAACCCCGATTCCCAGTACGGTGCCTTCTGTGCTGGTAAGGGCACAGGTTCTGGCTACATCAAGCTGAGCAACTCTTCCACAAATGGTCAGTTGGTTCTGAACTTCAACAAGAAGGTTGCTAAGGTTCAGATTGTTTGCCACGACTGGTACACATCTTCTGAGCAGTATCCCACCAACAGCAATAAGGTTTCCGTCAACGGCAGCGAAGCACAGTTTGCTCCTTGTTCTGCTGACGCTACCCCTGGTACCCTGACCTTCAACCTGAACGGCTCTTCTCAGACTGTCACAATCGACACCGCTAACACTAATGCTGGCAAGGGCGGCCGTATCTTCATCTTCAAGATTATCGTTACCTTCGTTGACTAATTTCCTTTCTTAGCTTTTGGGCCGTGCCTTCGGGCACGGCCTTTTGCTTTGCCAGCTGTCTATTTCTCCCCATTTGTGCATAAAATAAAAGAGCCTATGGGAAGGAGGAGATGGCATGGAATTTCCGAAAGGCGGCCTGTTGGGAAAAGTATGGGAGTATGTGCACCAGTTCAGCCGGATGCAGATCGGCCTGCACGCTGCAAACGCAGGCTACTTTATCGTGCTGTCCGTTTTTCCCACGCTTGTTCTGCTATTGGGGTTGCTCCGCTACACCGGCATGGATGCCGGAAATCTGATCAGCCTGCTCTCCGGCATTCTCCCCGATGTGCTCATGCCCGGGGCGGAAAAACTGATCATCTCCACCTACGCTTATACTTCGACAGCGGTGGTTTCCGTGTCGGCCATCGGTGCACTGTGGTCGGCAAGCCGGGGGATCTACGGCCTGTTGGTGGGCCTGAACGCCATCTACGACGTGCAGGAAGACCGGGGATACTGGTACACCCGCTCCATCAGCATGCTGTACACCTTTCTGTTTTTGGTGGTGCTGGTGCTCACGTTGGTGCTGAACGTGTTTGGGGAGTCCCTGCTGGAAATGGTCCCCCCGGCAAGAGGGGCGTTGTGGGAATTTTTGTCGGAAATCATTGATTTTCGGTTTGTTCTGCTTTTGCTGCTGCAAACAGGCCTGTTTACCGCCATGTTCATGGCACTCCCAAACCGGAAAAACAAATTTTCCGACAGCTTTCCCGGTGCAGTGCTGGCATCCGCCGGATGGCTGCTGTTTTCCAATTTGTTTTCCATTTATGTGGAGTATTTTTCAAACTATGCCAGCATCTACGGCTCGGTATATGCGGTGGCATTGAGCATGCTGTGGCTGTATTTTTGTCTGTGTTTGGTGTTTTGCGGCGGTGCACTGAATAAATTGCTGATGAAAGAATAATTTTTTCCGTTTATCCTCTGTTCATATCTGAGATTTATGATACAATTATCAGAGGAGGAATGGGAATGTTTGGATTTGTAACCGCCAACTTAAAAGAACTGACCAAGGCCCAGCGGAGCCGTTACAACGCAGTCTACTGCGGCATTTGCCGGCAGATTCGTGACCGGGCATCCCAGACCGCCCGGTTGGGACTGAGCTATGACATGGCATTCCTGGCTCTGTTGCTTATGAGCCTGTATGAGCCGGAGGAAACGTCCGGAAATCGGGCCTGTGCCTTGCATCCGGTGCGTCCCAAGTCCTGGGTGGATAATGTGTACATCCAATACGCGGCGGATATGAACGTGGCACTGGCTTATTATAACGCACAGGATGACTGGCAGGACGACAAATCCCTTTCCGCCCGGATCAAGACCGGCCTTTTCGGAAAGAATTACGACGAAATTGCAAGCCGTTATCCCCGGCAATGCACCGCCATTTCCGACTGCATCGAAAAAATCAACGCATTGGAAAAGGAAAACTGTGCCAATCCTGACCTTCCGGCAGGGGCGTTCGGCACGCTTATGGGCGAGCTGTTGGTGTATCAGGAAGATATGTGGGCACCCACCTTGCGGAGTATGGGCATGGCCCTGGGGCGGTTCATCTATTTAGCGGATGCGGCGGTGGATTACCGCGGGGATAAGCGGAAGAAGAAGTACAATCCATACCTGGCCATGGATACAGGTGAGGATTGGCCCCGCTGGGAAGAATATCTGATCCTGGCACTGGGTCGCTGTACGGAAGAATTTGAAAAACTGCCCTTGGTGCAGGACAAGCCCATTCTGGATAACATCCTGTACAGCGGCGTGTGGGGCAATTTCCGCAGAAAGAAAACGCAGAGGAGGGATGGCAATGCGTGACCCTTATCAAGTTCTGGGCGTCAGCCCGGACGCGAGTGACGAGGAAATCAAAAAAGCATATCGGCGTCTGGCGAAAAAGTACCATCCCGACCTGAACCCGGGGGATGCGGCGGCGGCACAGAAAATGCAGGAAGTCAATGCCGCCTATGAGCAGATCAAGAACCCGGAGAAGGCCCAGCCCAATCAGGGTGGCTACGGATACGACCCCTTTGGCGGATTTTACGGTCAGCGTACCTATACCCAGCCGGATAATGAGGATCGCTATCAGCGTGCGGCCTATCAGTATGTGCAGATGGGGCGGTATCAGGAGGCCCTGAACATTCTGAGCAATTCCCTGGACAAAGAAGCCCGGTGGTACTATATCAGTGCCCTGGCCAACAACGGCCTGGGCAATCAGGTGACGGCATTGGAGCATATTCGCAAGGCGGTGTCCATGGAGCCGGACAATTACGAGTATTTGCAGGTGTTGCAAATTATCGAACAGGGCGGTACGGTCTATCGCCGACAGGCGGGTAATTACCGGGGGTTCGAGATGCGTGGCAGCCCCTGTGCCAACCTGTTGCTGTGCTGGTTTGTGAATCTGTTTTGTTGCAGAGGAAGATTGTGCTGTTGACAGATGCCGCACAATGTGCTAAAATGTGCTTGACAATTTGATAGAAGTTCCGTGGCAGCTTCGGCGATGAACCGCAGCTGCTGAACAAGATAACCGGGTGTGATTCCCGGACGGTACCGCCGCTGTAAGTGGTATGGCGCTCTCTTTTGGCGAAAGCCAGTCACTGGGGAAACCCGGGAAGGCAGAGAGCGTTGCAGGTATTCCCAGAACCGAAAAGCCACAAGTCAGAAGACCTACGGAATGGATCTCCCCTTTTCCGCGAGATTACGGAAAAGTGCGTTTGTCGCAGAAAAAGGGCTGCGGCGTCGATTTTTGACGCCCCAGTCTCACTTGTTTTTTAGGAGGAAAAATTATGAAAAACACCATGAAAAAAGCCCTGTCCCTTTTGTTGGTAATGCTCATTACCTGTGCTGTGCTGCTGCCCGGCTGCCAAAAGGCAGAACCGTTGGTTATCAAAGACTCCGATACCTATATCGTGATCAAAACCACCGGTCAGGAAACAGCGGATATGACACTGATGGACTATATGTCTGATTTGAAGGACAAGGGCGAGCTGGAATTTGCCGTCAGCGACGGCATGATCACGTCCATCAACGGCATCGACAATCCCGCTGATTACAGCAGCTGCTGGATGCTCTACACCAGCGATGAGGAAAACGCCAACAAGGCTTGGGGCACTGTGGAATACGACGGAAACGAGTACGGCTCTGCCATTTCCGGTGCTGAGACCCTGAAAATCAAGGCGGATCAGCTGTATATTTGGGTGTTCAAATCTTTTAGCTGATGAACAAAACGAAATTTGTCGTCCGGGTGGCCATGTGTGTTGCCCTGCTGATCGCCGGGCAGCTGGCACTGAGCAGTGTGACAGGCATTGAAATCGTCACGGTGATGCTGCTGTGCTTTTGCTATTGCTACGGCATACGCCACGGCGTTGCCGTCGCGACCACCTTTTCGCTGCTGCGGTGCTTTGTCTTTGGCTTTCAGATCAATGTGATCGTGCTGTATTTGGTATACTACAACCTGTTTGCCATCTTTTTTGGATGGCTGGGAATGTGTTTAACTGGGAAAAACGCACTCGTAAAAACGGTCATTGTGGTTGCATCTGCGGTTGTCTTTACCGTGATGTTCACGCTTCTGGATGATGTGATCACGCCGATCATGTATGGGTTTAGCGAAAATGCCGCGAAGGTGTATTTTTACCAGTCCCTGGCGGCGGTGATCCCGCAGATGGTTTGCACGGTGGTGACGGTGTCGCTTCTTTTCCATCCGCTGACAAAGGTAATTAAAAAAGTGAATTTTTGAAAGCAAATCTCCCATAGATGTCATTCCGAGGCCCAACGGGCCGTGGGAATCTCCCGGTACGATGTTTGTTACTGCACAACATAACGGTGAACGCTACCAGGAGATTGCCACGTCGCCCCTTTGGGGCTCCTCGCAATGACATATCCTACTATACAAATAAAAATCCCACTGCGTGAGCAGTGGGATTTTTTCAGATTTCCTTATACATGGCACTTGCGTCGTCCTTGCGGACGGTTTCAGCCACCTGCAAGACCTCCACAGCCACCGTACGGGGGCCCATGGTAATCTCCAGGCGGTCGCCGATCTTTACCTCGTAACTGGCCTTTACCACCCGGCCATTGACGCTGACGCGTCCATTGTCGCAGGCTTCGTTGGCAACGGTCCGCCGCTTGATCAGCCGGGAGACCTTCAGATACTTGTCAAGACGCATTTCTTACTTTGCCACAGCGTCCTTCAAGGTCTTGCTGGCCTTGAAAGCGGGAAGACGGGTAGCGGGAATCTGGATGGTCTCCTTGGTGCGGGGGTTGCGGCCGGTACGAGCTTCACGCTTCTTAGCCTCGAAGATGCCGAAGCCGGAAACCTGCACCTTGTCGCCTGCGACCAGGCTGGCGGTGATGGCGTCGATGGTTGCGTTCAGAGCACGCTCTGCGTCCTTCTTGGACAGGCCAGCCTTCTCAGCGATGGCGGCGATGAGTTCGGTTTTATTCATAATAAAATTACCTCTTTCTTATAAAATAAAGCACTATTAAATTATCACAATTTTTATGGAAATGCAAGTGCTTTTTTTCACAAATGCAACAAATTCGCAATTTTTTCGCCCTTAGGCAGCAGCAAACAGTCCTCTCGGGTGATCGCACGCAATTTCACAGCGGCAACCACATAAACCACCACGCCCACAGCAATGGGGACGGCACAGGAAATCAGGCGGCTCATGTCCGTACCCAGGAGCATTTGCAGACCCTTCCATGTACCCCAGGCACAGGCACCCATCAATGCTGCGGCGGCAAAGGAGCGGAACATATGCTTGACGATGGCGGGAGGCTCAGTCAGCACCCGACGCATGGCAAACAGGTTCAAAACGGTAATGCAAAGATAGCACAGCAGGCTTCCAATGGGCGTACCCACAATGCCAATGGCCGGATTTCCGGTGAGGATAAATACGGCGACGAGTTTCACAAAACCGCCCACAAACATGTTTACCACAGGCAGCTTTTCGTGGCCATGGGCCTGCATGATGGCGGTGGTCAAAAGCACCATAGAATTGAAGATGATGCATACGCCCAAAACCGACATCAGCCGGGTAGCCAGCACCAGCTTTTCGCCGGTGTAACCGCCAAGAAGCTGGGTCACCGGCTGGGCAAGCAATGCCAGTCCAAAGGCACAGGGCATGGAGATCAGGGCACTGATCCGGGCGGAAGATTCTTCCGTCGCTTTCGCGGCCTTGACATTGCCCAGGGTCAGCTGGGAGGTGATGGCGGGAATAATGGAAATGGTGATGGGGGTAATGAAAGCACAGGGCATATTGAAAATCGTCAGTGCCATGCTGTAAATACCCTTTTGGGTGTCGGCCACGTCCTGGGTCAGGGTTTTCAGCAGCTGGGTCATGTAGATCTTGGTTTCCAAAACCGTCAGCAGCTGCAATCCGGCAGAGCCGATGGTAATGGGAATCGCAATGGACAGCAAGCCCTTGGCAATATCCTTGCCGGAAGAAACATCTTCGCAGGACTGGGGCATCTGCTTGTAAGCCTTGCGGAAGCAGAAATTCAGGTAGAACGAAGAGACCAGACAGCTGACGGTCACGCCCATGATGGCCGCACCTGCGGCCAGGGAGACGCTCTGGGAGTAGTAAACCACCAACAGTGCACCGGCGATGCCCACCACCAGCTTGGTAATGGCTTCAATAACCTGGGAGACGGAGGTGGGGAGCATATTGCCCTGTCCCTGGAAGAATCCCCGGTAGGTACTCATCAGGCAGATAAGGAAGCAACAGGGGCCCAGAGCACCAATGGCGGCCCATGCGTCAGGCTGCTGCTGGAATGCAGCCAGCTGCTTGCAGAACAGGGTCATCAGCAGAGCACCCACCAGACCCAGCGTCAGAAAAATCGTGCGGCAAACGGTATAGATCTTCCGCACCTGGCGATAGTGATCCAGGGAGCTGGCCTGGGCGATCATCCGGCTCATAGCCACCGGCAGACCGGCGGTGGAGATCATCAAAAGTACGGTGTATATTTCATATGCGGTGCTGTAATAGCCAAAGCCCTGTTCGCCGATGATTGCGTTCAGCGGAATTTTATACAGTGCACCGATGACCTTGACGATGGCGGTAGCCATGGCAAGCAAGGCTGTGCCATGGAGAAAAGATTGTTTTTTGGGAGTTTCAGACATGATGCTTTCCTCAATTCTCCCCGGCAAACAGGCGGGGAATGGCATAGGTGGTCAGGTCTTCCACAACGGATTTCAGATCGATGGTGGGGAACTGGCCGTTTTGATACAGGATCTTGCCCCGGACCATGGTCATGGCCACGTCGCCGCCCTTGGCACTGAATACCAGGGCATTGGGGATGTTGTGACAGGGCATCAAGTGGGGTGCGGAGAAGTCCACCAAACACAGGTCCGCATCCATGCCCACTTTGATCATGCCGCATTCTGCGTCCCGGCCCTGGGCTCTTGCGCCGCAGGAGGTTGCCATCATCAGGGCGGCAGAAGCGGGGAGTGCCGCGGCGTTTTCCGCTGATGCACGGGCGGCCATGGCGGCACCACGCATAACTTCAAACATATCCATATTTCCCGCATCCAACGCACCGGCGGTACCCAGTGCCACATTCATGCCGGCACGGACGCTGTCCAAAACCGGGGTGGTGGGCTGGCCTTTTTTGGCGGCGGTGAGGGGACAGGCCACGGCGGTGGCCTTTTTCTTGCCCAAAATCTTTTGCTCCGTCTCCGACAGACAGGCACAGCTCACTGCGGTAACGGGCACGTTGAAAATGCCGTGGCAATTCAACAGCTCGGCAGGGCCAAGGCCGGTGCGGTCCAGACAGGAGTCTGTTTCGCCTTTGGTTTCAGCCAGGTGCAGCTGCAGTCCCAAGCCCTTTTCGGCGGCAAAGCCCACCAAGGCTTCCCACAGCTTGTAGTTGCTGGTGTACTCGGCGTGGATGCCGGCATCAATTTTGATGCGGCCCTCATCATGGCCGTGCCACTTGTCGGTGATGCGGGAAAGTTCCTGACATTGTTCGTCAGTATTGAAATCAAATTCTTCATTCTCATCGATGAACCGATAGGCGGACAACGCCACATTGCCCTTCATACCGCTTTCGCTGAGGGCCTCGGCGGTTGCATCGGGGTAGTAGTACAGGTCGGAAACGGAAGTCACGCCGAAACGCAGGCACTCGGCAATGCCCATGAGGGCCGCGGCCTTGGCACTGCGATGATCCATCTTGGCCTCTTTTTTCAGCTGCTCTTCCAGGGCTTCGGTGCTATCCAGGTCATCCAGATAACTGCGAAGCACGGTGGTGGCAAGCTGGGTGTGGCAGTTTACAAGACCCGGCATCAGTACCATGCCGGTGCCGTCGATGATGGTCTGGGGTTGTTCTTCCGGGGCGGTTTTGCCCAGGTAGGAAATTTTACCCGCATCTACGCCCAAGTATGCCCCAAACAGAATATCCATTTTTTCATTCATGGTGACAACGGTCACATTGGCGATCAAAGTATCCAATTTAAATACTTCCTTTCATCTGCTGAAAAAGATGTTGTTTGGTTTCCAGTACCTGGGGTAGCATTTCAATATACTGCTCCGGGAATTTGGGGTTGTGAAAACGCTGCAAGGAGCCGTCCGGCAGGTTGACTTTGTTCATACCGCCGCCCCCCAGGGAGAGGATGGTATGCACTTCTTCCATCATGTAGATGTTATACAGGCAGTCCAGATCGTCCCGGGACCAGCCCACGTTTTCAAAAGAACCGGACATATATTTTTGCCGGTAGAGATAGTAAGGTTTGTAGCCCAGAGCACGCAACGTGTCCTCAGAGTAGTCCACCATCCGGGCCACCTGGTCGGCGTGGGAAAGATTCTCCCGGTTTTCAAAAAGGTCTGCACCTTTTTTTAACGCCAAAGTATGGACGGTGATATTGGCAGGCCGCAATGCGGCGACGGTATCCAGGGAATATCGAAATCCGTCGAAATCATCCGTGGGCAGTCCGGCAATCAGGTCCATGTTGATGGCCTTGAATCCGGCGTTTTTTGCCCATGCATAGGCACGCAGAACATCGTCGGCGGTGTGGGGCCGTTTGCAGGCGTGCAGCACGCTGTCCACCATGGTCTGGGGGTTGATGCTCATGCGATCCGCCCCATGCTCACGGATGGCCAGCAGTTTTTCTGCGTCCAACGTGTCCGGTCGACCGCCCTCTACGGTAAATTCGATGCACCGGGACAGGTCGAAAGAATCCCGGATGGCATCCAAAAGGCGAATCATTTGGGGTGTGGACAATGTGGTGGGTGTGCCGCCTCCTATGTAAAGGGTACGCACATGACGTCCGGAGTTTTCCAGCAGTTTGCCGGTGACGGCAATTTCCTGCAAAAGTGCTTCCAGATAGGGTTCCATCAGATTTGTCTGAGAACCGATGGTGCGGCTGACAAAACTGCAATAGCTGCACCGGGTGGGGCAAAAAGGAATACCCACGTATAGGGAAACATCAGTGTTTTCCAGCAGATGGGTGGCCTTTATGGTGGAAACAGAGCAGTCCACCGCCAGCTTTCTACGCTCCGGTGTGACGTAATACACATCACCCAACAGCTTTTCCGCGGATTTTTCCGTGCCGCCCTCCAAAAGATGTTTGGTTGATATTTTGGTGGGCCGAACGCCGGCCAGAGCACCCCAGGCACTGGGCTGACCCAGCAGCTGCACCGCCGCCAGATAGTAGCTCTGCTGTAAAATCCGCCGGCGAAGGCGGACAGTTTCCTCCGCCTTTTTCAGCCGCTTGGATGCGGTGGCAGTCTTGCCGCCAAGGGTAATTTTTGCGGTGGCGGTGAGCCATGTATTGCCCCGGTGCAACGCAGAAACGGCCTGCCCGTTTTCGTTGGCACCAAACAGAGCCATTTGCAGTTGCTCCACAGCATAGCGGTCATCGTGACCGAGAAGTGTCAGTTTCATAGTGTTACCTCAAATAGGGATTGCACTGCCTTTCCTGTGCCAGGGTAGTAGCTTCCCCGTGGCCGGGGAATACCCGGTAATCCCCGGGTAGATCCCGAAGTTTGCCCAGAGAGGTTCCAATGGTAGCCCAGTCGCCCCCTGGCAGGTCCGTGCGGCCGCAGGAGCCGGCAAACAGGGTGTCGCCGCTGAACATAGCGTCCTCACAAATCAGGCACACAGAGCCGGGGGTATGCCCCGGGGTGTGGAGGGTGGTAAAGGTCATGCCGACAATTTGAAATTGGGCAGGATATTCGTCCGTAGCGTACAGCTTCCCGGCAGTGAACATTTGGGGCATGGTGTGTTCCTCTGGACGCAGGAATACCCGGCATCCGGTGGCTTCTGCCAATTCCTTGACTGCACCCACGTGGTCAAAATGTCCGTGGGTCAACAGGATGGCTTCCAATTTTAGTCCTTTTTCTTGCAAAAAAGCGGCGATTTTCTCAGGCTCGTAGCCGGGGTCGATGACCACACAGCGGTCAGAGCCATCGTTATAAACGATATAACAGTTGACCTGGTACAAACCAAGGGTCAGGGTGTGGATGTTCAGCATAATTTATCCTCGTCTGGGGGTGTCCATCAGCTGTTCGGTGTCCAGAATGAGGGTCACCGGGCCGTCATTGACGGACTCCACCTGCATATCCGCACCAAATTGTCCGTGCTGAGGGGGATAGCCCAGCTCCTGGCAGACGGACAGGAATTTTTCGTACAGCTCGTTGCCCAATTCCGTGCCTGCGGCCTCTGCAAAGCTGAGTCTGCGACCCTTGCGGCAGTTGCCGTAGAGGGTGAATTGGCTGACCACCAGCACCTGACCGCCCACGGCATCCAGCCCCAGATTCATTTTGCCGTTTTCGTCCTCGAAAACCCGCAAACCAAGGGCCTTTTCCGCCAGATAGCGGCACTCTTTTTCTGTGTCATTGGGGCCAACGCCCAGCAAAATGAGAAAGCCCTTTCCAATTTTGCCAACCACCTCGCCGTCAATGGCAACGGAGGCGGAATTTACTCTTGTTAATACAGCACGCATGATGCGACCTCCTAAAATACGCTGTCATTGAGGGATGTACCTTGGCCCCCTCTGACGAGGGGGCTGTCACGCGAACAGCGTGACTGGGGGAGAGAAATGCTTTTTTATTTCTCTCCCTCCGTCAAAAATCAAAGATTATTTCCACTTAAACTTAGGTATGCTTGCCCCAGGCAAGCATATATCCTAAATTGCTTCGCTACCCTCCTCAGAGGGAGGCAAGGCAGCTGCGCCGCAATGACGTAGTTTCAGTTCTGTCCCCGTCGGGAACTGATCACATCGGGAATGGCCATCAGCTTATTACGGATAGACTCCAGTTCGTCAACATCCTGGACTTCAAAGCGGACGGTAAAGACACTCTTGCCTCCGGGCAGATCCTTGCCGTTCAGCTCCTTGGTGCGGATACGGTTGGAAGTCATGATGGTGGCTACGTCCAAAAGCAGGCCGTCCCGGGTGACACATTCCAGTTCCAGCGTGGTGTCGAAAGGCTGGGCGTCCTGGTTAGCCCACCGCACATTGACCCACCGTGCCGCCTGAATGGGCTCGTGGCGGCTTGCGGTGTTGGGGCAGTCGATACGGTGGATGGATACACCAAAGCCCTTGGTGATAAAACCGATGATGCCGTCACCCGGTACGGGGGTACAGCACTTGGCGAATTTGATCATGCAGGAGTCGATATCCTCCACAATGATGCCGTTGACCGCGTGGCGGTTGGATTTTCCGGCTTCCGGATCGCCCACGTTCCGCAAAACGGAAGGTTGCAGCAGCTTGTCGCTCTGCTGATTTTTCAGGGCACGGTTGATATCGTCCCGAATACGTCCCACAGCCTTGACGGCAGTCAGACCGCCGTAGCCGATGGCAGCGTACATATCTTCCCAGTTGTCAAAAGACAGCTTTTTCAGCAGTTGGGGGCCCAATTCCGGCTCGATGGTCAGGCTCAGGGGCAGACCCATCCGACGCATTTCCGCTTCAAAGGATGCCCGGCCATGGATCACGTTTTCTTCCCGCTTTTCCTTCTTGAACCATTGCTTGATCTTGGTGCGGGCCTGGTTGCTCTTGCAGATATTCAGCCAGTCCCGGCTGGGGCCCTTGGCATTTTTGGATGTGAGCACCTCAATGATGTCGCCGTTTTTCAAGGTGGCATCGATGGTGGTGATCCGGTTGTTGACCTTCGCACCGATCATGGAGTTACCCACGCCGGAGTGGATGGCATAGGCAAAGTCGATGGGGGTAGAGCCCGCAGGCAGGGATACAATCCGGCCCTTGGGGGTGAAGACGAACACTTCGTCATCAAACATATCGATTTTCAGGGACTGCACATAGTCTTCCGCGTCGGTATCCTGCTGGCTTTCCAGCAGACGACGCACCCACTCAAAGTCCTTTTCGTTCCCCGTTCCGGTGCCCTGCTTGTATTTCCAATGGGCCGCAACACCGTATTCCGCCACTTCGTGCATTTCCCAGGTACGGATCTGCACTTCAAAGGGAATACCCTGGGTGCCGATGACGGTGGTGTGCAGACTTTGATACATATTGGGTTTGGGGGTGGAAATATAGTCCTTAAAACGACCGGGCACCAGATTGAACAGGTCGTGGATATGACCCAGCACGTTATAACAGTCGGGAATGGTGTCCACGATCACCCGGAAGGCATACACATCGTACAGTTCGTCCAGACTCTTGTCCTGGGCACGCATCTTGCGGTAGATGGAGTATACGTGCTTGATGCGTCCGTAGACGGTGTGATGGATGTCCATGGAGTTTAAACGTCCGGAAATGGTGTTCTGGATGGTGTGCATGAACGCCTCGTCCTGCTCTTTGTGGGCACTGAGATAGGACATGATGCCGTCATATTCTTCCGGTTCCAGATACCGCAGGGCGATATCTTCCAGCTCCCATTTGATCTTTTGCATACCAAGGCGGTGAGCCAGAGGGGCATAGATATCCATGGTCTCTCGGCATTTTGACACCTGCTTGGCAGGGGTCTGATACTGCATGGTACGCATATTGTGCAGACGGTCGGCGATCTTGATCAGCACTACCCGGATATCCTTGGACATGGCCATGAACATTTTTCGCAGATTCTCCATCTGTGCCTGTTCGGTGCTGGAAAAATTGGCCCGGGTCAGCTTGGTAACGCCTTCCACCAATTCTGCCACGGTCTGACCAAAGAGTTTTTCAATCTCCTCGTGGGATGCGTCGGTATCTTCAATGCAGTCGTGGAGCAGTGCACCCAAAACAGCATCCTGATCCAGACCCATTTCCATAACTACCTTGGCAACCGCCAGGGGGTGAATGATGTAAGGGGAACCGTCTTTGCGCTTTTGCTCCTTATGTTTGTGACCGGCATATTCCACCGCCCGGTCGATCAGGGGTATATCCGCGCCGGGCAGATACTTGGCGATGGTATCACGCATTTGCCCGTAATGAAATTCAAAGGTTTCCAAAATGATCAGCTCTCTTTCGCGTGCAGAAGCTTTTGCATGGTCTGACTCTGATTCAGGTCGGCTTTGGTGTCGCCGGGAGTCAGGTCAATGAGAATATCTTTGTGTTGCCGGGTGTAGCGAAGAAGTCCCACATCCCGGAAAATATCCAGGCAGGTAAACATCTGTCCCAGGCTCAAAGGCCGGTTGGCCCAGCGAACAATTTTGCGGCACAGACACAGGGGGTCTTCCTTGACAGTACGCTCCAGGCCGGCAAGGTAACGCCAAACGGCACCCAGCGTATTTCTTTCCGGCAACAAATAAGCTGCCTCGTCCGCTGTGAGGGTGCCGGTGCCAATGCGGGCATAGCCACCCATTTCCGGGGAACATTCATAGCCGCAGCTAGGTCGGATGTCCAGTACATTCATCTGAACAGAGCGTTCGCCCCGGAATTCGTTCACCTGGGGATGGAACGCCACATCCACCAGATCACCCGGCTCAATGGAAACAGATTCGGGATTGGCGGAGAAATAGATGGCGTTTATGGTGTGATGTCCGGAACGCAGACGCAGACGCATATGCCGGCCGTTGCCTACCAGACTGATACGCTCGGCAATGAGATTTTTCATCATCAGCACCGGCTTGGGGCAGCCGTTTCCACAGGGTTCCAGAGCGGACAGGGAATCGATGCCCCGCACAGTCAGAAGTTCGGGCGTTACGGCACAGTCAATGTCCAGCACCGTCCGGGGGCCGGAATTGCAGTAATACTCTGCCGCATGCCGACAGATTTGCTCCCGGAATTGGGGAATATTTTGCCGGGAAATGGTGAAGCCCGCGGCCAGTTCGTGACCGCCGTAGCTTTCCAGAAGATCAGAAAGGGCTGTCAGGGAAGCGAACAGATTGAAGCCGCCGAAGCTCCGGGAACTGGCCTTGCCGTGTTCCCCATCCAGACAGATAAGGAAGGTGGGACAGCAGTACTCCTCCGCCATCCGGCTGGCAACAATGCCCACAACACCCTGATGCCAGTTTTCATCCGCCAGAACGATGGCTTCCGGGGGCTGACCGGCGTTTAGCATGGATACGGCTTCGTCATAGATCTGACTTTCCACCTGCTGACGCTGGCGGTTCAGATCGCACAGGGATTTGGCTAAATGCTGGGCCTGTACCGTGTCACGAGTCAAAAACAGGTCTACCGCCCAGTTGATCTGCCCCATACGCCCGGCGGCATTGATCCGGGGGGCCAGCATAAAGCCGATGGTGGTAGCACTCACATTATCCGGCGTGCAGCCGCATTCTTTCATCAGAGCAGCGATGCCGGGGCGGCGGGTATGCCGGATGGACTCCAATCCCTTGGCCACAAACACCCGGTTTTCTCCCACCAGGGGCATCACATCGGCCACGGTGCCAAGACACACCAGATCCGCGTGACGCTGCAGCACCCGCTCGGGATCGCCGCACAGGGCACAGGCCAGCTTGAAGGCCACACCGACACCGGACAGATTTCGGTGGGGGTAGCTGCAGCCGGGCTGGTGGGGATCCACCACGGCTACAGCCCGGGGCAGTATTTCCTTGCACTCATGGTGATCGGTAATCACCAGATCAATGCCCAGTTGATTGCACAGCTCTGCTTCTTCCACGGCGGTGATGCCGCA